>CACYBN010000055.1 GCA_902772675.1 uncultured Erysipelotrichaceae bacterium | reverse complement strand
GGTGCTGAAGGTAATGGTATTTCTTCACTAGTTAGAAAGAATTGTGATGAAATAGTTTCACTTCCAATGAACGGACACGTTAATTCACTTAACGCTAGTGTAGCAGCAAGTATTCTAATTTATGTTTTAATAAGTAGATAGTTATGAAGTTTAATAAAAAATTAATTATTATTACAAAAGATGATGTAATAGTAAAAAATGTTGAACACTTTCATAATATTACTGCTGATGAATTTATTAAAGATTATTTTGATCCATGTGCAAATATTCTTGAGGATGCATCAAGTGCTAATATATTTTATGCTGAATTAATGGCCGATAAATATGGCATTGTTGTTATTATAACTAATAATAATTTTGCTAGTATGTATATTCCAAGTATTTATAATGATTATCAATTAGAACAAATTAAAAGTTTTAATGATATGGTTAATGATTTTAAGGTAGATAATATAACATATAGTGCTGTTCCAAAGTATAAACATAATGTTTATTACGATATTAATGAATTTTTAAAATATAATACTAATAAAAAGAGGTGATAAGTTTGGATTATAAAGATATTAGTGATGATGAATTACTAATGATGATTAGAGAATCTGATGATAATGCTAAAGATATCATCTATAATAAATATAGATATATAGTTAGTTATATGGTTAAAAAATATAGAAATATAGCATTAAAGTTAGGTATTGATATGAAAGACTTAAACCAAGAAGCATTAGTAGGGTTTTCTGATGCACTGCTTAGTTTTAAAGATGAGTCTAATGCCTCTTTAAAAACTTTTATTTCACTTTGTGTTGAAAGAAGATTGCATGCGTTTTTGCTTAAGGCAAGCAGAAAGAAAAACTTAATGCTTAATGAAGCACTTAGTTTAGAACATGAATATAAGAATTATAATTCTACTTTAGCAGATATTATATCTGATAATAATGAAAATGATCCTTTAACTAGATTAACTAGAGATGAAAGATATAATGATTTAATATCTTCAATATATAATGATTTATCAGTTAATGAAAAAGATGTATTATCTTTAATGTTAGAGGGTTTAAATTATAATGATATAGCAAGTATTTTAAACATGAGTGTTAAGTCTGTAGATAATGCTATACAAAGAATTAAAAATAAAGTTAGAAATACTTTATTAGTAGAGGAATAATGCAAGTTTTACTTGCATTTTTATTATATTTATAGTATTATCTAATTGAACACGAAGAGGTGTTTTTATTTTGAAAAAAAATAGAGGTGAAAAAAATGGCTAAGGAAAAGAAAGTTAAAAAAGAAAAAGTAAAAAAGGAATCATTTTTAAAAGGTGTTAGAGAAGAAATGAAAAAGGTTCATCTAGCAAGTGTTAAAGATACAGTTAAATATTCTTTAACTACTATATTTTTAGTATTATTTATGGTAGGATTTTTTGAACTAATTATATTATTAGCTTCATGGATTAAGGAGATGTTTATTTAATGGAAAAGTTATGGTATGTAGTTAACACTTATTCTGGTCATGAACAAAAGGTTAAGGAAAAATTAGAATCTAAGATTGAATCTATGGAAATGCAAGATCATATCTTTAGAATCATTGTTCCTGAAACTACTGAAGTAGAAATTAAAGATGGTGTTAAAAAAGAAAAAACTAAGAAAATGTTTCCTGGATATATTTTAGTTGAAATGGTAATGAGTGATGAAGCTTGGTATATTGTTAGAAATACACCAGGTGTTACAGGATTTATCGGATCAAGTGGTAAGGGTGCTAAACCTACACCATTATTACCTCAAGAAATAGATAAAGTTCTAGCTACTATGGGTATGTCTAGATTAGATAGTGATTCTGACCTTAAAGTTGGAGATACTGTTAATATCATTGATGGTCCATTTAAGGGTATGACTGGTAGAATAGATACAGTTGATAAAGATAATAATAGATTAAATGTATTAATTGATTTATTTGGTCAAGAAACTCCAGTTGAAGTAGAATTATTCCAAGTAAATAAGGCTTAATTTAAGCCTTATTTTTTTATTAGAAAAATACATTGCAAACCATTGACATTCATGTTAAAATATAAATAGTATTAATAATAGAATGGGTGAAGATTATGGAAAACTTTGATTTTATTAAAGAAGCTCAAGGCATTGAAGAAATTATTAATAAAGATGTTGAAGACTTTGAAAAGAGAGGAAAAGAAATATCTTCTAATAATGGAGCTTATACAGCATTTAAGAATAAAGATATTAAAAAGTTATTAGCTACTTTAGATTATAGATTCTTAAATCATATGAACTCTGTTAAGTTTGATAGTATTGCTTCTAGTGAAGAAATAAGTGCTACTGCTAATGCATTACATGCTGCAGTTAGTGAAGCTAAGAAACAATTAGAAGATTTAGAAGATGTTAGATCTAATTTAACTGGTAATGTATTTACTTATGATGATCAAAAGAATACATCTGAAAGATTAAATAGTTTATTTACTGAAGTAATTAATATAACTCAAGAAAAAGTTGATAAAGCTGAAGATTTATTAAATAATAAGAATGCCGAAAAGTATGAAGAAAAAGAAGAAGTAAAGGTTGAAAAAACTCCTGTTATCGAAGAAGATAAAGAGGTAGTTAAAGAAGACGTTGAAAAAGTAGAAAAAGTTGAAGATACTGATAAAGATTATAAAATCGAAGATTTTGAAGCAACTTTTGATGAGTTAAGTAAATCTGCAGATTCAATTATTGATAATGATAAACCATTAATTGTACAAGATGCTGTTGATGAAGAATTTAACCCAGTAAATGTTGAAACTCATTCTATAGAAGAAGATGAAGAAAAAGAAGAAGTAGTTGAAGAACAACCAAAAGAAGAAACAACTGAAGAAGTTCAAGAAGAGGCTACTGAAGAAAACCAAGAAGGAATATTTGATACTGATAGTTATTTTGCACAAATTCAAGATGCTGAAGCTCAAGTAGATGAAAAGATTGAAGATGTTCAAGACAATATTAAAGATTTAAGAGAAGCAGCTGATGAATTAGAAGCTAGTTATGGTTCTGAACAAACACTACATGTTGTAGATGATGAAGAAGAATTTAATGTAGAAGGTGCTAAAAATGACTATGCTAAAATACCAG
>CACYBN010000054.1 GCA_902772675.1 uncultured Erysipelotrichaceae bacterium | reverse complement strand
GTTCAGAATAATTCTTTTGATATTTTAAATATTCTAAAAATTCTTCTTTTTCTTTCATATCATCATCTCTAATATAATTATATCACATAAAAAAGAATGGATTAAGCAGCATCCATTCTCTTTACTTTAGTATATTCACTTTTTCTATATCTATTTTTTCTACTTCTTACTCTATTAATAGTTCCATTACCTAAAGCTACTGGAACCATTAGATATATATTAGCTTTAAAATTAGTAACAGATTTAGAAGATTTTAATGATCTACTATATTTAGTAATTTCTAATCTTAGATTTCTACAATAGTAATATAATAAATCATTTGGTAATTCCTCTATTTTTTCTTTCCATACTTCTAGAGCATCTTCTACTAAACTTCTTACACTATTTAATTTCTTTTCTTTTAAATGATATTCTAAAATTTCACCAATAGATAAATAATAATATCCATCTACATTATATTTAGGTTTATAACCATTTCTAGTTAATTCAGCAAATTCAGAACCATTTAATCTAATTAAATATCCAGTTGTATCACTAAACCAATCTTTTCCTAAACAAGATCTTAAGAAATTCTTATCTTTACTAGAAAATAATAATTTTCTTGATTGTTCTATCTCATTAGTAGTTTCTTCTCCATACATATAACTTGTTTTAGTTATAATAGGTCTAGGATCATCATATATAATATCAACTTCTTCACTTCTGGAATTATCCTCGATAAATGATACTTTAAATCTTCCAGTTTCCCATGGATGAGAATCTAAATATGATTGATTTCTACGTTGATAGTTAGCTATTCTTTCACGAAATTCCATACTTGTAGCCAATGCAGTTTCATCAGTATACATACGAGTACAATTATCAATTTGAGCAAGTGATCCTGATAATAATTTTTCATCATTATCAATTTTATCATATGTATACACTAGTGTTGCCATACTCATAAATATTCCCCCAACCTCTTAACACGTCCAATTTGGTTAAGAGGTTATAATATCAAATTTGCTTTTATTTGTCAACATATTTTTATATAAAACGCATGTTTGACAAAAACGTTTGTTTGTAGTAGAATATGGGCAAGAAAAGGAGTGGTTTTTATGGATAAGTTAACTAGAAGACAACAAGATATTTTAAATGTAATAAAAAAATATATTGCAGATCATGGTTATCCACCAACAGTTCGTGAAATTGGAGCAAGTTTAAATCTTAGCTCACCTGCTACTACACAATTTCATTTAAATAAATTAGAAGAAAAAGGATATATAAAGAAAAACAATAGTAAGAATAGAACTCTAGAACTACTAGTACCAAATGAATATATTACTAAAGAAGAAAATGTAGTAGATATTCCTCTTCTAGGAAATATAACTGCTGGTAATCCAATCGAAGCTATAGAAACTCCAAACGAATATTTTTCTGTTCCTACTAATATAATTAATGGTAAAAAAGAAGTATTTAGTTTACTAGTACATGGTGAATCTATGATAAATGCTGGTATTTATGACGGAGATATTATTATTGTAGAAAGAAAAAATACTGCTTTAAATGGAGAAAAAGTAGTAGCTATGAATGATGACAATGAAGTTACTGTAAAAACTTATTACAAAGAAAATGGTTATTTTAGACTACAACCTGAAAATGATACAATGAAACCTATAATACTAGATAAAGTTAGTATATTAGGTAAAGTAATTGGTCTATATCGTAAAATATAACAAATAAAAAAGGAGATTAATCTCCTTTTTTCTTTGGATAAATCCATATAAATGTCTAGAAGAAGAACGCTAAACGATAAAACCCGCCCTTTTTAGCAGGTGGGTGTCCATACTTAACCATTAGGATTCCAAAATTAAATTGGCATTCAACACAGATTAATGATCCGAACTCCCGTATCGTCACTTTAGTCGGTTTTAATAGATAGCACTCTATCCTTTAGACAATTTTATTGTAGCATACATTTAAACAAAAATAAAGTAAGTAGAGTCTACTTGACACTACTTACTGTTAATATCAGATATTATTTTCTCTATTTTATTACCATATTCTATGGATTCGTCATATGTAAATCTAAGTTCTGGAGTATGTCTAATATTTACTCTTTTACTTATTTGTCCTCTTATAAAAGATTTATTTCTTTCAAGGGATTCTTTTATTTCTTTTTTATCTGAATCATCTAATATAGTGTAAAACACTTTAGCAAAACTAAGATCATTAGTTATTTCAACACCTGTAACTACTACTGATTTTAGTTTTTTATCTTTTACTTCTACTGCAAGTATTTGACTAATTACTTTTTCAAAAGTACTGTTGTATCTATCTATTTTTACACTACCCATATTATCTCTTTAACTCTTTTAATTCATAACATTCAATAATATCTAATTCTTTAATATCTTGGAAATTTTCCAATGTAATTCCACAGTCCATATCTTTTTTGATTTCTTTTACTTGATCTTTTTCATGTTGAATAGATTTAATCTTTCCATTATATATTTCTATTCCATCACGAACTACTCTAGCAGGATAATTATTTTTAATCATTCCTTCAGTAACATGGCACCCTGCTATATTACCAATCTTAGAGAACTTAAAGATTTGTCTAATTTCAGCACGACCTACTAGAATTTCTTCATATTCTGGATCTAATAGACCTTTCATAGAATTTTCTACATCTTCAATCATTTTATAAAT
>CACYBN010000053.1 GCA_902772675.1 uncultured Erysipelotrichaceae bacterium | reverse complement strand
TTCATATCCAAATAGAAAATTATCTATTATGTATCAAAATCCTGAAACAGTAAAAGAAGCTCAAAAAAGAATAAATCAAGTTTTAAACGAAAAATAAGTAAAGAAGAATTAATATATTAGATTATTTTAATAATTTAATTGAAATTCTTCTTTTCTTTTGATATATTGTTATTAGAATATCGAGGGAGATGACTAAGATGAGTTTATTAGATTATATGAGTTTTGATTTTAAAGCGTGGATTACATCAACTCCAGGTTTATTAGTTACACTTGGAATTGTATGTTTAATAATTGGATTAATTTTATTTATAGAAGGTGGAAAGAAAAAGAAGACTGTTACTGAAGGTGAAGTAGAAGTTGCTAAAGTTGAAGAAACAAAAGCTGATACAACACCAACTGTTACAGAAGGAGAAACACCTGTTGCTCCAGTTGCTGAAGAGCCAAAAGTAGAAGAAACACCAGTGGCTGAAGAAAAAATAGAAGAACCACTTGCTCCTGCTGAAACACCAGTAGAACCTGAAGTTCCTGTAGTAGAAGAACCAGCAAAAGAGGAACCAGTAGTTACTTTAGAAGAACCTAAAGCAGAAGAAACTCCAGTTGTTGAAGAAACTAAAGTTGAAGAAACAGCACCATCTGAACCAGTAATTCCAGTAATTGAAGAACCAGCTGCTCCTGTTGAAACACCAGCAGAACCTGAAGTACCAGCTGTAGAAGAAACAAAGGAAGAAACTGAACCAGTAATTTATGGTGGAGCTGATCCAAAAAAAGATGCTGAAAAAGAAGAAGAAGTTAAACCAGTTATATATGGTGGAGCTGATCCACTTGAAAATACAGGTGCTTTACCAAGAATTGAGATTCCTGTTGAAGAACCAAAAGAAGAAGAGACTTCAGCTGTAGAAGAAACTCTTGTAGTTGAAGAAACTAAGGTAGAAGAAGAAAAAACTGAAGAACCAGTTGTAGAAATACCTGTAGTTGAAGAGAAAAAAGAAGAAGAAAAAGTAGAAGTTCCAGCAGTTGAAGAAACTAAAACTGAGGAACCTGCTAAAGAAGAAGAGAAAAAAGAAACACCTGTTGAGGATATTGAAACATTAGAATTTTAAAAAGAGTGTAAACTCTTTTTTTATTTCTATGTAAATTTAAAAAAATATAAAAATACATAAAAGCGTTCTTTTGTCAATGAAAATAATAAAAAGTTGACAAAATTTAACATGTATGTTATAATATAACCACATTGAGATAAAATAGGGTAATTAAATAGGGGTTAAATTATTCTGGTGTGTTAGGGGGTTGAATTACACATGAAACAATCTTATATATTTGAATATTTAAATGAAAATGATTTTAGAAAAAAAGAAAGAACAGTTAGAAAGTATAATATGTTAGCTTATAAAAAATTAACTTTTGAATATTATCCTGAAATTAGAAATGGTAATTTCTTAGGAGAATTAGTATCAGTTAATAAAAAAGCTAAAACTAAAGATTATGAATTAAAATTACCTACAGATGCTTTATTTATTAAGGTGCATGGTGAAATCAAATTACATTATACTGTTTACGAAGATAAGAATATTGTTCTTTTAACTAATATTACACCAGAAGGTATCTTAGATGAAGGACATCGTGCTGAATTAAGTACTTATAAAGGAGTAATGATTTCTAAGTCAAATCCAGAAAAAGACATGTTCAAAGTAAATTTATTAAATATGTTACAAAAATAGTAAAGAGATAATCTTTACTATTTTATTTTTGTCTTAATTTATTATATAATATATCTAGGATAGGTGAATGATATGAATAAGAAAGGGTTTACTTTAATTGAGTTATTAGCTGTTATAGTTATTTTAGGATTATTATTTACTATGGCAATACCTAATATAAGTAGAAATATAGAAAGACAAAGATTAAATACTTATATAGATGAATCTAAACAATTAGTAGCTATTGCTAAATCTACTATGAAAAAGAATGTTAATTTAGAATATCCTGATACTAATCAAGCAGTTATTTTAACTTTAGATTTTTTAGATACTAAAGATTTGGATAAAGACTCTTATGGTAGAAAATATAATGATGATTATTCATATGTTGCTATTACATATGATGGTTCTAAATATACTTATTATGTTCAATTGATCGCATGTTTAAATGGTAGTTGTAATATTAATAATAATGCTGACTGGCGTGGAGTAACTTTAGTAAAAGAAAGTCTTTTAAGTGAAGAAGGAAGTATTAAATATGCAGTTTCAGGTAACTGTAAAGTTATTAATTATAATACACTAAGTGAAATAAAAACAGCCACTGGTAATGATAGTATTACAAGTACAGTAATACATGATGGAGATGATTAATATGAATAATAAAGGATTTACATTAATTGAGTTATTAGCAGTAGTAGTTATTATAGGTTTAATTATGGGAATTGCTATTCCTAATACTGTAACAATGATAGATAAACATAAAATGAATTCATATCTAGAAGATGCAAGAACATTTTCTTCAATGGTTAAATCTAAATTAAGAACAGATAGATCTTTAGAAATGCCAGAAACTACAGCTACTGCATCAATAGTAACTCTAGAATATTTAAATACAAATAATATTACAAAAGATCCTTATGGAAATGAATATGACAAAAAAAGATCTTTTGTTGGTGTAATACTTAATAATGGATCATATGAATACTATGTACATTTAGTTTCATGTAAATTAGACACTAGTTGTGATGAAGGTGTTTATAATGACTGGAGAGGTATTACAGTTACTAAAGTTGGAGATTTAGGTGGAGATAATAGATATGAACTAGTTAAAAGTAAAGGTGCAGAAGCAGATGCTATTAAAAAAATAACTGGATATGCTCCATTTAATAATAAAACTATTTATATAAATGGTTTAGTATCATCTTAATTAATAAAAAGATTTAGATATACTAAATCTTTTTTTGTAAAATTTAAAAAAAAATAAAAAAATCTAATTGATATAAAAAAATATATATGGTAATATTTATTTATAAGATAGGAAAGGAAGGAAAATAAATGAAAAAGTTAAATAAGAAAGGGTTTACTTTAATCGAATTACTAGCTGTTATCGTAATCTTAGGATTATTAATGGCAATTGCAATTCCAAGTGTAACTAGATATATTACACAATCAAGAAAGAAAACTATGGTAGATAGTATTCAAAGTTTCATTTCAGCAGCAACTACTGCAGTTAACGAAATGAGTTATGGATCATTATCTGATAGTACTAAATCTTATTGGATTCCAGTAAGTAATAAGGAAGAAGATTCTTGTATTTATCTAGAAAAAGGTGGTACTGATCCATTTGGTGAATGGGCAGAAGCTTATGTAGTAGTTAACTATGATGCAACTAACTTTAGTTATAATTATTATTTCACATTCAATGATACAGCTGGATATGGAATGAAATTAACTAAAACAGATGCAATTTTAACTAATGGTAATGACATTGTAAATCCAATTCCAGATGTAGCTAAGAAGGATGCTATTCAAAAACAAAAAGTTGGTACTGCAACTAAGAATGTTGTTCTTCAAGCTAAAAAACCAGCAAGTGCTAGTGCTACATGGACTAAATGTAACGTTAGTTCTGGTACAGAAGTTACTCCAACAACATAGGATTAGTATAGTGATATAAAAGAGATTTAGAGATTTATCTAAATCTCTTTTTATTATATAATTGTATTGGTGATTATATGTTATATATTGGAAGTCATGTTAGTTATACAAAAGATGATCAATTATTAGGAGCTGTTAAAGAAAGCATTTCATATGGAGCTAATACTTTTATGTTTTATACTGGTGCTCCTCAAAATACTGTTAGAAGTAAAATAGATTTAAATAAATTAAATGAAGCTAAACAATTAATGATTGATAATAATATAGATTATTCTAAAGTAATTGTTCATGCTCCTTATATTATTAATCTTGCTAATAATAAAGAAGAAGATAAATATAATTTTTCAATTAGATTCCTTCAAGATGAATTAGAAAGATGTAGTATCTTAGGTATTAGTAATATAGTTTTACATCCAGGTAGTCATGTAGGTTTGGGAGTAGATACCGCTATTAAAAATATAATTAATGCTTTAAATATAGTACTTGATAATTCTTATAATATAAGAATTTTATTAGAAACAATGGCTGGTAAGGGTACTGAAGTAGGAAGAACTATTGATGAGATTAAAGAAATAATAGATGGAGTTAAATATAAAGAAAAAATTGGAATTTGTTTAGACACATGTCATTTAAATGATGCTGGATATGATATAAGTAATTTTGATTCTATTTTAGATGAAATAGATAATAAGATTGGAATTGAATATGTAAAGTGTGTACACGTAAATGATAGTAAAAATCCAAGAGAATCTCATAAAGATAGACATGAAAATATAGGCTTTGGAACAATTGGTTTTGATAATCTAATAAGTGTTATTTATAATGAAAGACTTAGTGAAATACCTAAGATATTAGAAACTCCATATATTAATGATAATGCTCTATATAAATTAGAAATTGAACAAATAAAAAATAAAAAATTTAATCCTAATTTAAAAGAAGAAATATTTTAAAAAATAATAGTAAAAGTGTTTTACTATTATTTTGGTTTTTGATATAATTATTATGATATAGTAGTTTGGTGGGATAGAATGAAAAACAATATAATTAAGAACATGTTAATGCTATTAATTGTCGGAGTAGCATTTAGTATAAATGTAGTACATGCCGCTGGGTGTGATGCTATTTTAACTACTGAAGCAGCTGATTTAATTAAAGAAGTTGTAGGTTATATAAGAATAGGAGTTCCTATATTACTTATAATCTTATGTGTAGTAGATTTTGCTGGAGTTATAGGTTCTAGTGAAGAGAATGCTATGAAACAAGCAACTTCTAGAGTAATTAAAAGATTTATAGCAGCAGCTTTAGTATTTTTTGTTCCTTTAATAGTAGGACTTATACTAGGAATACCTGCAGTTAATAATGCTTTAAATCTTGTAGATGATCCAACTTGTAATGTAGCAGAAGAAGATAGTTAATATATTATCTAAATAAAAAGGGAAGTGATTAGTTGTGACAAAAGACTTTTTTAATAATTTTATTCGTAGTCTGTTTTGTTCAATTGATTACTACATCTATTCTTCTATAGAATGGGTTACTCAAGGTATATTTGATATATCAGAGTTAAGAACTAATGTAAAAATAGTAAGTGAAGTAAGAAATAAGTTATATGTACTTTTGGGTATATTGATGTTATTTAAGATAAGTGCAACGTTTATTAATTACATGATTAATCCAGATCAGATGAGTGATAGAGAAAAAGGTGTAAAAAATCTAATTGAAAGAACTATTGGTATGATTGCATTACTAATCATGCTACCTACGATTTTTAATTTTCTTTATAGAACACAAAAAGCTTTTCTTCCAATATTACCTAGAGTATTATTGGGAAAGGAACAAGCCGATGTTACAAAAACTGTTACTGAAAATTCTAATACAATGGCAGTAACTGTTCTCCAGGCCTTCTTTCATCCGTATTATGAGGATGATCCGAAGAAAGAGTTCCCTTCTATAGATGGTTCTAAAGAGATTGAAAGTTTAGATGATTTTGTTCAACATGTAAATGATGTTAACCCATTAGAAAATCCTTTATTAGGATCTAATGTTGATGGATATAGTTATGAATATCGATTCTTTGTATCAACAATAGTCGGTCTAATAGTATTAGGTTTACTAGTATCGATGACGATAGATATAGCGATAAGATTATTCAAATTATTGGTGTTAGAAATGTTAGCACCTATACCAATTATTAGTAATATAAAACCATCAAGTGAAAAAGATAGTCCTTTTTCAAACTGGTTAAAGGAAGTATTGATTTCCTTCTTTGATATATTTATTAAACTAGGATTAATATATTTAGTATTATTCTTTATAGTTAAATTAAATGAAAATGGTTTATTTGTTACATGGGAATCTGCAGAAGGTTCTAAAATAAATCCATTGAGATTGATGTATTTGAAAGTATTCCTAATAGTAGGATTATTGATATTTGCTCATCAAGCTCCTAAATTCATCAGAAAGATTATTGGTATCAAAGATGGTGATGAAGGAAGCTTCTTAGGAAGTGTAGCTGGTGGACTTGCAGGATTTGGTTCTGGATTGATATCTGGTGCTATTTCTGGACAAGGTTTAAAAGGAGCTATATCTGGTGGTATAGCAGGAGCAAATGCTGGATATAATGGTACTAAGAATGTATGGCGTAATAATGCTGAACCTGAATTGGGTGGAAGAGCAAGCAACAAGAGTGGTATTCTTGCATCATTACAAAATAGTGCTAGTAGTGCTAAAATTAAATCTGATGCAGCTAAACTTAATGTTTCAGATAATAGTGTTGAATCTGCTAGAGCTACATGGCAAAAAGCTCAAAGTATGGCCTTAGCTGCTGAAAATAATTATAAGCAATTAATTGCAGCAGGACCTCAAGCTGGTGAAAGTGATGCTGATTATAATAACAGAAGAGCAGCAGCATATAATGACTGGCAAGAAAAAGTTAAATATAGTAAAGAAACTGAAGTTACATATACTCAAGCAAGAGAAAGTTATAGTAGAGGTTCTTCATCATCTGGAGGATCTGTACATAGAGCTGCTAAAAGAGCAGGAATTGGTACTTCTAATAAGTCTGGTTCATTAAGCGGTCAAGTAGCAAGTAGTGACTCAGTTGCTAAATCAACAACAGCAGTTGTTGGAGAAGTTACTTCTAATGTTTCTGGAGAAACTACAATAGAAGCAAGAAGAAATGAAAGAACTTCTAATAATAATTAGTTAAAAGAGGTGAAGATAGATGGAAAACAATTATTTGATTCCCGCTAATGCCAATCGTGGAAAATTAATTATGGGTCTTTTTAGAGGAATTGATTTTGCAATATTTGGTACTGGATGTGGAGTAACTTTGTTAGGATTATTAATCTTTCAAAATTTGTTAACTAATATAGCAGTTGCAGTTCTTGTAATGCTACCAGTATTAGTAACAGGGTTCTTAGTAATACCTGTACCACATCAACATAATGTGTTAGTATTCTTAACAAATATGAATAGATTCTTTACAAATGAAAGAAGATATTATTGGAGAGGATGGTGTAGTAGCCGTGGCGAAGAAAACGAACAACAAAGCAAGTAGTGCTAGTAGAAAGTACTGTGAAGATTGGGTACCAGTTCAAGCTATATCAAATGGTATGATTATTCTTGATAACAATCTAAAAGTAACTGGAGTAAAGATTACTCCTAGAAATATCTTTATCTTAGATGCTGATTCTCAAATGGGAATTATTACTAACTTAAGAAATTTCTATAATCAAATAGATTATGAATTCTGGTTAGTTGTTGCTGATAGACCAGTAGATATTTCAGTATATATGTCTCAATTACAACTACAATATAATCAAACTCAATCTCCAGCAGTAAGAAAACTTATTACTGAAGATATCCAAAAGGGTAATAGTTTTATGAATAATAATGTTGTTGATACTGAGTACTATATTCTATTTAAGGATAATGATATGGATAGAATCCAAAAGAAGATAAGACAATTAATTAACTCTTTATCTGCTTGTGGACTAACTTCTAGTCAAACTACTAATGATGACTTAAGAATTATTCTTGATAACTTCCTAAATGGAGGCCAAACAACAGAATTTGGAACGGTGGTGGCAGTATGAGTTCAATGAATTTTAAATCCCAAATAGCTCCTAAAGGTTTAAACTGGGGATCTAGTGATTTCTTTATAAGTGATAAATATGCAACTATATTAACAGTTGTATCTTATCCTAAATTCATTGCACCTGGTTACCTTTCTACATTAACAAATATGTCTGGTATTAAAATTGTTATTAAACATATACCAGTTCCATTCTCTACAATCTCAAGAATGTTAAATAAACAAATAGCTGATTTAAAACAAAGATATCAAGATGAACACGATCGTACTCGTCAAGAATCTATTAGATTAGACTATGAATCATTAGAATATTTCGTATCTATGTTAGCAGGAAGCCAAGCTAGAATATTTGACTTCCAAATGCATATAATGATAACTGCAGATACAAAAGAAGAATTAGAGTTAAAGAAGGTTAATGTTAAGAACTATCTTGAAGCTATGGAATTACGTGCAGTAGCTCTTAGATTTGAACAAGAACAAGTTCTTAAATCTATGTTACCTATCTTCCCTAAACAAGAATTAGAGGATCGTGTAGGAACTCCAATTCCTTCAGTTACTATCGCTGCAATGTATCCATTCATTTTCGATAGTATTAAAGATCCGGGATTGAGTGCTTTATTAGGAGTAGACTTCTCTGGAGGAGTTATTCTATTTAACCAATTCTTATATAAGATTAAGAAAGAAAATAACCGTAATAATGCAAACTTAATTCTTTTAGGTACTTCTGGATCAGGTAAATCAACAGCAGCTAAGTTATTGTTACGTAACCATATTAGAAATGGATGTCAAATCGTAGCAATCGACCCAGAAAACGAATTAGAGGAAATGACTAAAGCGTTTGGTGGAGATACTATTGACTTAGGTAAAGGTGGAGAATTCGGTATGATAAATCCACTTCAAATAGTAATAGATGCTGATGAAGATGAAATTAAACAAGGTTTAGGATATACAGTTCTAACTAGAACTTTACAATTCTTAAAAGCCTTTATGAAGTATTATGATCCATCTATGGAAGAAGATACTTTAACTATTTTCTCAGAAATAGTACAAGATACATATAAAAGATTTGGTATAGATTTCGATAAAGATTTCTATAATTTTACAGCAAATGATTATCCTACTTTCTCAGATGTTTATGCAACAATTAAGAGTAAAATAATCTCTATGCCTGAACATACTCATGAAAGAGAAACTATGGAAAAATTAGAGTTAAAGATTAGACCTTTAACTAATGACTTAAGATATTATTTTGATGGTAAAACTACTATTACTCATAATAGTGATTTCATTACATTTAATATTAAAGAGTTAATGAATGCTGAACAAAATATTAAGAATGCTTTATTCTTCAATATCTTAAAGTATGCTTGGGGATTATGTCTTGATAGAAATGTTGATACTGTAATGATGATCGATGAGGCTCACGTATTATTAGGAGATCAAAATAGTCTAGGAGCTGACTTCTTAGCTCAAGTACAAAGACGTGCTCGTAAGTATAATACTGGTACTATAATCATTACTCAACAACCATCAGACTTTGCTGCTCCTAATGTAATTATGCAAGGTAAAGCTATATTCGATAATGCTTCTTACTATATTGTTATGGGATTAAAGAAACAAGCAGCTGATGACTTATCTAAACTTGTTGACTTAAACGATAACGAAAAAGAAAGTATTAAGCACTATAATCAAGGTGAAGCACTGTTTGTCTGTGGTAATAGACGTATGAGAATTAACATTATTGTTACTCCAGAAGAATTAGCATCATTTGGTTCTGGTGGAGGACTATAATACAAATTTAAATATATAAAAAGAAAGTGATTTTAAAATCACTTTTTTAATGTTATAATTTTATTAGAATAGAGGTGGTATGTATGGATGATAACTTTATAGAAGATGAAAAAGTAGATGAAGAACCACAAGTTGAATATGAAGATCAAGAGTACTACCTTGATGATGTTGAAATGGAAGAACAACCTAGCGATGCAACTGTATCAGCTAACTTAGATGGTAAAATATGGATAGCAAGAACTATTAAAAATAAATGGTTCTATTTAGGATGTGCTTTCTTTTTAACATTTTTTTATATTTTTGTAATTATTTTAGCATTTTTAGTAAAAACATCTGATGGTTTTTTATATGCATCAGGAGTTGGTGAAGATGAAAATGAAGAATTTACTAAAATATATGAAATAGTAGAAGAAGTAGAAGAAGAAATACAACAAGAATATTCAGTACAAATAGATAAATATTTAATAATATCTGCATTAACTTTATTTATGAATAATGATTATTATATAAATGGAAGTACTGGTGCTTATAACTATGTTAATACAGGTAATGGATCTACTACTGTTATAAAGAATTATGCTACTATTCTTGCAAAATACCAAATTAAGACAACTACTAGTTGTTCAATGAGCAGTGATAATATAAGAGAAATTGCATCTAATGATGATGATGGAATGACTACATTTACTGAAAGTGCTGCTGATAAAGA
>CACYBN010000052.1 GCA_902772675.1 uncultured Erysipelotrichaceae bacterium | reverse complement strand
TCTTATAATATCTCCATGTTCATGAGTCCAATCCCAACAAGCATCTAAGAATTTTTCTCTTCCATATTCATATTTATCTATACCTTTATCTTTTAATCTTTTAACTACTTTTGCTTCAGTTGCAATAGCAGCATGATCCATTCCAGGTAACCAGAAAGTATCATAACCTTCCATCTTTTTATATCTAATTATAATATCTTGTAAAGTAACATCCCATGCATGTCCTAAATGTAATACTCCTGTAACATTAGGTGGTGGAAGCACTATACAGAATGGTTTCTTATCACTTTTTTCATCACATTTAAAATAATCTTTTTCTAGCCATTTTTTATATTTATTCTTTTCTACTTCATCATGATTATATTTTTTATCTAGCATTATTTTTCTCCTTTACAAGTTGATCCTTTCCATTCATTTGGATTATATACTGTACCAAAAAATAATAATTCTTTTGTTTTAGTATCTCTAATTATATATAAGAATGGTTTATTAAATTTTATATCTATTTGTTCTTTTTCATCTCTCATATCTGTTGCTTTATTTACTCCTATATAAGTAACTGCAGCTGCTTTAGTTCCTTTTTCATTTAAATCTATATGTGTTTTATGAATTACTTCTGATACATATAATTGCTCAATCTTTCTTGGCATTATCTTTGTTAAATCAGATTTTTCTTTATCAAATACATCTTTAATACCTAAAGTTTGCATATCTTTAGCAATATTTTTATAGTCATAATCATATTTAAATCTAGGAAGAGCTAAATTTACTTCTTGATTAGTTTTAATCTCTGTTGGATTATCTAATAACTTAGTTAATTTTTCACTAGTTAAATCATTAATATATCTTTTTAAATTAGTTTTTGTAGGCTTAATAGCAATGAATTCTAATTGAGTACCATCTTCATCACCATATAATGCATTACCATCTTTATCATATTTTTCATATTTTAATACGATTCCTTCTTCATCATCAGTTTTTATATATTGACCTGACTCTAAAGTAGAATGCATCATTTCTACATTTTTAGTTTTATTATTAGCAAGAGTAAATTCTTCACTTGATGTTTTTTCACATTTAAATTGATTGTTCCAATTAACATCTATTGCTACTGCATTAGCTAAACCTAATACAAAATCTTTTGGCATATCATCTTTTAATTTTTCAATCATTCCAAAAGTTTTTTCTTTAACCCATTTATTTAATACTTCTGGAGTTTCAAATTTATCATATAATAATTCTACTTTATATTTACTTTTTAATGCTTCAGTAAATGTTTTTTCTACTGATTTTTTATATTCATCTTTAATAAATAATGCATTAGATACACTAATTCTTTCTTTAGAACTAAATGTATTTATAGTTCTTTCTGGAACAGCACTATTTATTTCAGCTAATGTATTATTATTTGCTCCTTCTCTTAACATTGAAAAAGCTGTTTCAATTGAATATGGACTTACTAAATAACTAGCTGTTGCATCTTTATTAGCAAGTTTAATTATATTTAAATTTACATCATTAGATAGAGATACTTCTAAATCTTCAGCATATCCAATACCTAAATCTGTTTCTTCAGTTGGAGTTACAGGAGTAGATGGCTCTTCTTGTCTAATTGGTTTTTCTTCTTTTTTATTTAATTTTATAACAGCAAATGTAACTCCTATTATCAATAATATTAATATTAAAACTATAATAATAACTTTCTTTTTATTCATTTCCTTCACCTATCTTTAGAAACTTATATGTCTCTTCTTTTAACCTTTCAAATACTTCTTTATTATCTTCAACCTTAATCCCATTAATAAATCTTTCATAATAACCTAAATCTTTTAGAACTTCTCTACTTTCTTCAAAATTCAAATCATAAATAAAAGCCATTACACATACTAATTAATCACTTTTATTGGAAATATTTTTAATATTAATAGATTTATGATTATAAAAATCATCAATATTAATTTTAGATGGTTCCATTATAAAATGATCATCATTATACTTATTTATCTATTTTATCTGCATCTCTTATTAGTTTGCAAAATAGTTCTTCCAATAATTCTATAATATTCTTCTGGAACATTAAGTTCTTTAATTAGATTTCTTTTTATTAATAGATCCGCTCCATTATCAGCATAATCTTCTTTTCCATCTTTAAAGGTGCCTGTTTTAACTACTTGCTCAAATCTACCTATATCATGGAAATAAGCTATTGCTAAAGCTAAATCTATCATCTTTCCTCCTTTCCAATAAAAAAAGTGATACATATAAAGACGCCTTAGCGTGGTACCACTTTAATTCATAACAATAGTTATCTCAAAGTCTTAATGCGACTAACAGTTTATCTTACTAAACTCAGATAAACAACTCCCAAGCTACCTTCAATTATTTTTCATAAAGAAAGACTTCCAGTTAATAATCTTTCATCCCTATTAACTACTAAATAATTTACTCCTCTTGATCAACGTTTTTCTCTATAAATTATACCTATATTATAAAAATATTTCAAGTAATTTAGTATTGCATTTTATTATAAATTGTAATACTATCTTAGTAAGGGTGTAGAAATATGAAGAAGAAAACTATTTTAAAACTTATTAATTTTACAGTTTTATGTTTTAGTTTTTCTTTTTCATTTTTTGTTTTTTAGAAGGTATTATCATTATTACCTTCTTTTTTTATAAATTCTACACTACTTAGAAGGAGGATTTATGAATAAAAAGATGACTTATGACATCAATGAATGTCCACCTATTAATAGATGGATAATCTTAGCTTTACAACATGTATTTGCAATGTTTGGAGCTACTATATTAGTTCCTATTCTAGTTAATAGTGCAGCTGGTGCTGAAGTATTAACTATTCCAGTTGCATTAGTTGCTTCTGGTATTGGTACACTTATATATATAATATGTACCAAAGCAAAGTCTCCTGTATATTTAGGTAGTTCATTTGCTTTTATTGTACCTATAGCTGCTGCTTATACTAAAGGAGGTATTAGTGGTGCTATGACAGGTATTATGGCTGTTGGTTTAGTATATGTACTAGTAGCTATAATAATAAAAATATGTGGAAAGAATTGGTTAGATAAATTATTACCACCTATTGTAATTGGACCAATGATAATGATTATTGGTTTAGGATTAGCACCTTCTGCTATTAGTCAAATTGGATTAAGTTCAGGTACTGATCTAGATACTAATGTTTTAATAGTAGCTTTAGTATCATTTCTTGTTACTGCTTTAGTTATGACAAGAGCTAAAGGATTCTTAAAAATAATACCTTTCTTAGTAGGAATAATATCAGGTTATATAATGGCTTGTATCTTAGGAATGGTTGATTTCAAACCAGTAATAGATGCTAAATGGATTGATGTACCTAAGTTTGTAATACCATTTAAAGATTATAATTTAAACTTTGTAGCATTAATTACAATAGTACCTATTGCATTAGTTACTCTATGTGAACATATAGGAGATCATACATCTCTTAGTAATATTATTGGAAAAGATTTATTAAAAGATCCTGGATTAGATAGAACTCTATTAGGAGATGGTATAGCTACTTTTGTAGCAGGATTTATTGGAGGACCAGCAAATACTACTTATGGAGAAAATACATCAGTTGTTGGTATGACTAAAGTAGCTTCAGTTAAAGTAATAGGTCTTGCTGCTATATTTGCAATTATTTTAGGATTCTTTGGTAAATTTACTGCTTTAGTATCTACTATTCCAAATGCAGTTTTAGGAGGAGTATCATTACTACTATATGGTTTTATTGCAGTAAATGGTTTAAAAGTATTAATAAAAAATCAAGTTAACTTTGAAAATTCTAAAAATATTATAGTAGCATCTTCAATGTTAGTTTTAGGTCTAGGAGGAGCTGCTATTGCTATTACAAGCGGAGACTTATCATTAACTATTTCTGGTATGTCTTTAGCATCTATCGTAGGTATCTTACTAAATCTATTCTTAAAAGATGATACTTTAGAAGAAGAAATATCTACTCTATCACCAGAAGATACTGAAATATTAAAACTAATGATAAATGATTATAAAAACAATTTAAAAACAACTAAAAAGAAAAATAGAAAAGAGGAATAATATGGAAGTAAAAGAATTAAAACATCCATTAATTGAACATAAATTAGCTATTCTTAGAGATAAAAATACAGGTACTAAAGAATTTAGAGAAATAATAAGTGAAATAGCAATGTTCTTGTGTTATGAAGCTTTAAAAGATGCAAAACTATATGATATTACTATTGAAACACCTATAAAAAGTATGAAAACTCATAAATTAGATGAAAATGATTATGTATTTTTACCTATATTAAGAGCTGGAACAGGTATGTTAGATGGTGTAATAAGAGTTATTCCTAATGCTAAAATAGGTCATATTGGAATGTATCGTGATGAAGAAACTTTTGAACCAGTTAATTATTTCTTTAAAGTACCATCTAATATAGAAAAGAAAACAGTTATAATATTAGATCCAATGTTAGCAACTGGTGGTTCTGCATTAGATGCTATCGAAGTTCTTAAAGAAAAAGGTGTTAAAAGAATTAAATTCTTATCAATTATATCTGCACCAGAAGGATTAAAAAGAGTTCAAGATAAATATCCTGATATAGAAATATATACAGCTTGTATAGATGAAAAATTAAATTCAAATAAATATATAGTTCCTGGATTAGGAGATGCTGGAGATAGAATATTTGGGACAAAATAAAAAAGCAATCAAAT
>CACYBN010000051.1 GCA_902772675.1 uncultured Erysipelotrichaceae bacterium | reverse complement strand
TGGTTCTAAAATCATTTTAGAATTTCTAACATGAAAACATTCATGACATACATTAATCATACTATTAGTTAAACAAGATATTTCAGGATCTACGTGCTTTGCCATATAACTTTTTGATAATGCAATAAATAATGGATATCCATCTTCACTTGAATAAGTTAAACCTGCAGCAGTATTATTATTTGAACCTTCAAAACTACATACAAATAAACTTGTATCATATTCAATATTTAAACACTCACAAGCTAAAAAATAGGTATAATTAATTACAAATAATTTTGCATTAAATGATAAATCTATATTTTTTGAATCTGCTTCTAGTAATCTATCATATACTTCATCTAACATAATACGATATTCTGGTTTGTCTACAACTGATGTTAAAAAAGCATAAAAGATTTTATTATCAAATAGTTCTTCACTATCTAAATATTTATCATAAAATTCCAAACTCTCTTTTTTCTTTTTTTCAATTAAACTATTTAAAATATCTACTTTATCACTAGGATACAATCTAGCATAATGTCCTTCTATAAAAATTGGAGATGTAAAAAGAAATTCATTATTTTTAAGAGCATAATTATAAATTAAATCTAAATATTCTTTCATTAAAGGAGTTAATTCTTCACTAAATATAATAATAGCTTCAAATTGAACTAAGTAATTAGCATTATCAGGATTATCTATTTTAGGTGATGTTGGTTCATATATAGATGATAATATTTTTTCTATTTTTCCATGTTCAAATAAAATTTTAATTATTTGTGTTAATAATTCTTCATAATTATCCATTATATTCACCTAATTTCTTTGTTCTATCACTAGATTTTTTACCATAATCTTCACTTAATGGTCTAATATTAGATAATTCTTTTCTAGTAAAATCAAAACAAGAATCTTTATGATCTACTAATCTAATTAGAGCATCATTAAATATATGAATTTTATGAATTAATTTTTCATTTCCTAAAGATACAATATCATCTTCATTTTTACCTAAATAATCTAATACAAATGAAGCTGCGATTACTGAAGAATAACCAAATGCATCCATTAAATATTCATCTGAAGGGGGAACTATTCCAAATTCAAATTGATCTTTTACTCTTAATAAATTATTAGTAGTTAGAGTAATTATTTTTAATAAAACATTTTCTTTTTGTGCTTCAAATCTAGGAAACAAGAAAGTAAATCCTTGATCACTTTCTGCTAATGATTCAAAAAATATATCATAGATTGTTTCTTCATCACAATTATCTTGATATTCTTCTAAATAGCTTTTTACAGCATCAGAAACTTGAACATACCCATTTTTAAAGAATCTATCTAATACTGGAAACATTTTATGATATATCACATTTCGACCTAAAATTTCATTTAAATATCCAATAATACTAGAACTAATAAAAGTTACTGGTTCTAAATGATCATCTTTTGTTACATAAAATCCTTTTTTATGTTCATATCTTTCTACTCCAGATTTAATTGTATATTTATATACTTTTTCTGCATCCATTTCTATTTCTCTATCAGCATATAATTTTCTAAAATGATTAATTGCATATTTATCAGCTTCATATTCAAAATAAAAACTATCATGATTATCAGATAAATAATATATATTAGAATATTCTTTATCAGGAGTCTCTGATTCAGCTATTAATATATAATCAAAAATATAAAATAAATCACCTTGTTCATATTTTAAATCAGGATCTAGTATTCTAAATCCTCTATTAACATGCATTGCTTCATGAGATCCATATATCAATGCTATTTGAAGTGGAGTTACTTTAGAACCATTGACTTCATAAATACTTTCTTTACTTATATAAATATTAACAGGTTGACCACAAATATCATAATTGACAAATCCATCAGAGACTTTATCATCTCCATCAAATCTACAAGGAATAATAAATAAGTCTTCTTCATCATATCCAAATTCTTTAGCAGATAGATATAAATTATAATCTAATGCAAAGAAAATAGCAGTATAAGGTATTTCATCACCTCTTAAATCATATTTTAGTAATCTACTAAAACAATCATTAACCATTTCAGGATATTCATCATAATATCTAGTTAAAAAAGGGTAAAAGAATCCATCATCAGGAATAATTCCATCAATATCTTTATACTTTTGATAATATTGTAAATAAGTTTCTCTCATTTCACCTGTTACTAGATCAATAGCATCTAATGCATCGGTATCAAATTTATAAACGCTTTTATAAGCAGCAGGAGAAAATAATACACAATAGTTAAAAAATCTTGGTTCTCTAGCAGCATAATCAAATATAGCCCTAGCATATACTTTTTGAAAATCAGTTAATTCAGCACCACTTAGAGCACTATAACATATCTCTAATTCAAAGCTTATTAAATCACCAGCTACATCACTACTATCTTCTGCAACTGTTTCAGGAGAATAAATTGAATCAAGTATTTTAAATAAATCACCTGATTCATATAAGCTTTTTACACGTTCTTCTTCACTCATGGCAACCCCTCCAAAAAATTGCTTACTATTATAACACAAAAAAAGTAGATTTTCATCTACTTTTATTTAATATTGAATGCTTTCATTCCAAGATACTTACTATCTTCACCTAAATCATTCTCAATATTTAGTAATCTGTTGTATTTAGCTACTCTATCAGTTCTACATGGAGCACCTGTTTTAATTTGTCCTGCATTAGTTGCTACAGCCACATCAGCAAGTGTAGTATCTTCTGTTTCTCCACTTCTATGTGATACTACTGAAGTGTATCCAGCTTTCTTAGCTAATTCAATAGCGTCTAGAGTTTCTGTTAAAGTACCAATTTGATTTAACTTAATTAAAATACTATTAGCAGTTTTATTATCAATTCCTTTTTGAAGACGTTTGATATTTGTAACAAATAAGTCATCTCCAACTATTTGAATTTTATTTCCTAATTTTTCTGTATAAACTTTCCAGTTTTCCCAGTCTTCTTCACTTAATCCATCTTCAATAGATACAATTGGATAAGTAGCTACTAATTTTTCTTGCCAAGCAATCATTTCTTCTGGAGTTTTTAATTCTTCACTCTTCCAGAAATAATAATTTCCTTCTTTTCCAATCTTTTTAGCTTCATCATACATTTCAGTTGCAGCAATATCCATAGCTAATTTAATATCTTTTCCAGGTTCATATCCTGCTTTTTTAATGGCTTCTACTATTAATTGAAGAGCTTCTTCATCATTAGATAAATTTGGAGCAAATCCACCTTCATCTCCAACAGCTGTAGCTAATTTTCTTTCTTTTAATATTGATTTTAATGTATGATATGTTTCAGCACACCATCTTAAAGCTTCAGTAAAGTTTGGA
>CACYBN010000050.1 GCA_902772675.1 uncultured Erysipelotrichaceae bacterium | reverse complement strand
TTAGGTAAAGAAATAACAACAGGTAATGTATTGTGTAAAAAGAATGATTAATCATTCTTTTTTTGTTAGGTTTACAAATATTAATATTTTTTTTAAAATAAAAAAGGTGATGTTATGAAAAAGAAGATGGCTTTAGTATTAGAGGGTGGAGGATTAAGAGGAATATATACTGCTGGTGTATTAGATAAATTTTTAGATGAAAATATAGAATTTGATATGGTAGTAGGTGTTTCTGCAGGTGCATTATTTGGATGTAATTATCCATCTAAACAAAAAGGGAGAGCTTTAAGATATAATAAGAAATACTGTAGAGATAAGAGGTATATGAGTTTTAATTCATGGATTAAGACAGGTAATTTTATTAATAAAGAATTTGCTTTTGAAAAATTGGTTTATGAATTAGATCCATTTGATTTTAATACTTTTAAAAATAGTAAAGCTAAATTCTATGCAGTAGTAACAAATACCAAAAATGGAAAAGCTGAATATAAATTAATAGATGATATGGATAATAAAGACCAAATGGAATATATGAGAGCTAGTGGTGCTATTCCATGTATTTCTAAAATGGTTGAAGTAAATAATGAAAAGTATTTAGATGGTGCTATTGGAGATTCTATACCTATTAAATGGGCTATGGAACAAGGATATGATAAGATAGTGGTAGTTACTACAAGACCTGAAGATTATAGAATGAAATATAAAAAGAGAACTTATGCCAAAGTTATGTATAGAAAATATCCAGAGTTTTTAAAGGCCTTTTTAAATAGATATAAAATGTATAATGATACTATTGATTTAATAAAAGAATTAGAAAATGATAAAAAAATCTTAGTAATAAGACCATCTAAATATGTAAAAATATCTAGATTAGAAAAAGATCCAGAGATAATACAAAAACAATATGATTTAGGATATAGTGATTGTTCAAATATGATAAAGGAAATTAAAAATTATGGAAAAAACTAATGTAATGAGAATATTAGATCAAAAGAATATTGAATATGTTGAACATACTTATAATGGAGATTCTTCAACTACTGGAGTAGAAGTAGCAGAAATGGTAGGTATTTCAGTAGAAAGAACTTATAAGACATTAGTTACTATTTCTAATAATAAAAAATATTATGTTTTTGTAGTACCGGTTACATGTGAATTAGATTTAAAAAAAGGAGCTCAATCAGTTAATGAAAAGAGTATTGAAATGATTAAACAAAAGGACTTATTAAATGTAACTGGATATGTTCATGGTGGATGTAGTCCAATTGGATTAAAAAAGAATTATCCTGTAATATTTGATGAATCTATAACTTTATTTGATAAGATAATGTTTTCTGGTGGAAAAATAGGTTATCAAGTAGAAATGAATGTTAAAGATATAGATAAAGTAATTGCTTATACAATAAGTGATATTACTAAATAAGGAGGAGCTATGGAATTAAAAGAAGCAATTGAAACAAGAAGAAGTATAAGAAAATATAAAAATGAAGAAGTATCTAATGAGTTGATATTAGAAATATTAAAAGAAGCTACTCATGCTCCATCAGGTCATAATATTCAACCATGGAGATTTAAATTATTAGAAAAAGATGAAAAGAATCTTATCGCAGATAAATTATCTAATAAATTTATAAATGATAAATTACATAGTGCACATAATACTGCAGATATAATAAGAAATTGTTCTAAATTAGTAATGGTATTTAATGAAGAAGCAGGAAATGATTTTGCTAGAGATATTAATATATTATCTATTGGAGGTATAATAGATGAAATTCTTTTATTAGCTACAGAAAAAGGATTAGGTACTTTATGGATAGCTAATACTAATAATATAAAAGATGAAATAAAAGATACTTTAAATGTTGATTTAGAACCAATTTCTTGTATAGCTTTTGGTTATAAAGATCAAGATCCTAATAAAAGACCTAGAAGGGATTTTGAAGATATAATTATAAAATAAGAATAAGTCTTTTTATGGACAAATAGCTATTTTAATTTTATAATTATATAAGAATAGAACTAATCTAAAAGGAGTTAGTAATTATGATAAATATAAAAAGAAATAAATTTATGGGGTTGTTTTTAGGAGTATTAACATTTATATTATTTCCTAAAAGTATTTTAGCTGCAAGTGTATCTTTTGATGGACCAACTGCTGTTGCTCCAGGTGAAGAGTTTACATATACAATAGTATTAAATGATGTAGAAGCATTTGGAAATGATAATACTTTTTCAACTGTAATTAATTTTGATACTAAAATATTTTCTTTCAAGAAAATAGAATCTGGAGATAGTTTTTGGAAACCTGATGAGAAAAGTGCAAGTCCAAGCGGAACAGGACAAGTTTTAACTTTTAAATGTATAAACAATTGTACTAGAGCAGTTGCAAAACTAACTTTTCAAGTACAATCTAAACCAAATGCTACAAGTGGAAATATAAGCATAAAAAATACAAATTTAGATGTTAATGATATAATTTCATCTATTCCAGATGTTAAGAAAACTTTATCAATCAAATCAATAGATGCAACTCTTAAAAGTCTATCTATTAATGGTACACCTGTAGAGAAGTTTAATTCTAATACATTTACTTATGATATTCCAGTAGCTGGCGATGTAGCTACTGTTGAAATAAAAGCTGTTACTAATAATAGTAAGGCTACTTTAAAGAAAGATTTAGGTAATCGTAAAGTTAATCTAGAATATGGAGATAATACTGTTTTAGTTACAGTAGTTAGTGAAGCTGGTACTGAACAAACATATACTTTAAATATTGCAAGAGAAGATACTAGAAGTACTGATACTACTTTAAGTGGTATTACTATTGATGGAGAAGCAATCGATGAATTTAGCTCTTCTAAATATAAATATACAGTTAAGAAATTTAAATTAGAAACAATTAAAATAGAAGGTATTACTTCAGATCCTAAAGCTAAAGCAGTTACTACTGGACCACAAAAGATGATAATTGGAGAAAATACTTTTGTTATTACAGTTACATCAGAAAATGGTGATACATCTACTTATACAGTTGTAATTAATAATATTGATACTAAGATAAGTAAAATGCTTAGAAATTTATCTATTACTGGATATAATATAAATTTTGATAAGAATAATTATAATTATTCAATTCCTTATAACAAAGCTAAATTTAAAGATTTAAGAATTATAGCTACTAGTGTTGCTAAAAGTGATGAAGTAACTATAACTATTGATCCAGATATTAATAATAATAAAGATTTAGTAAAAAAATTAAAACCTGGAGATAAGATTACAGTTACTGTTACAGGTATAGATGGACAATCTTCAGAATATATTATTACTATTACTGAAGATAATAGACCTAATTTCTTTATGTTCTTATGG
>CACYBN010000049.1 GCA_902772675.1 uncultured Erysipelotrichaceae bacterium | reverse complement strand
AAAGCAGATAAAGTACCAACTTCTAAAAAGGATAAAACATATAAGCAATTAATAGATAGTTTTAAGTTAGTAGTTGGAGATGATATAGTATTATTCTCTAGTAATACTAAACAAGGAAGAGATGAGATATTAACTAAGATTGATAATTTATCAGTAGATATTATCTAATCTTTTTTCTTATTTGACAAAAAATAAAAATTAAGTAAAATATTATTGATTTAAAAAGGCGGTGATATTATGAAATTACCAACAATAGCTTTAGTAGGTAGACCTAATGTAGGTAAAAGTACTATTTTTAATAAAATGGTAGGTACTAAAATAGCTATAATAGAAGATAATCCAGGTGTAACTAGAGATCGTATTTATAGTGAAGGTAAGTTTAATAATTATAGATTTAATGTGATAGATACTGGTGGTATTGATGCAGCTAATGAAGTATTTAATGATGAAATAAGAATCCAAGCAGAGATTGCTATTGAAGAAGCTGATTTAGTTTTATTTATAGTAGATGGTAAAGAAGGAATAACTTCTAATGATTTAGTTGTTAGAGATATTCTTAGAAAATCAAATAAAAAAGTTATAGTAGTAATTAATAAAGTAGATTCTAAAAATTATTTAAAACATGAATTTGATTTCTATGAATTAGGTTTTGATACTTATATTCCTGTTAGTGGAGAATCTGGTCAAGGATTCTATGAATTAATGGAAGAAATTACTAAAGACTTTAATGAAAAAGAAGAAGTAGAGGATAATAGATTAAAATTCTCTGTAGTAGGTAGACCTAATGTAGGTAAAAGTAGTCTTATCAATGCTTTATTAAATGAAGAAAGAGTAATAGTTAGTGATGTAGCAGGAACTACTAGAGATGCAGTAGATACAGTATTAAAATATAATGATGAAGAATATGTTGTTATTGATACTGCTGGTATGAGAAAAAAAGGTAAAGTATTTGAATCTATTGAAAAATATTCTTTACTTAGAAGTATGAAAGCTATTGATCGAAGTGATATTTGTTTACTAGTAGTAAATGCTGAAGAAGGTATTATAGAGCAAGATAAACATATCGCAGGTTATGTACTTGAAAAAGGAAAAGGATTAATAATTGTTATTAATAAATGGGATACTGTTTCTGATGAATCAATTGCTAATTATATGAAAAAAGTTAGAAATGAATTTCAATTTATTACATATTGTCCAGTTGTATTTGTAAGTGCAAAAACTAAAAAAAGAATTCATACTATCATGCCTGAAATAGTAAAAGTAGGAGAAAATATTAAAAGAGAGATTAAGACTAGCGTTTTAAATGATGTAATTAATGATGCTTATGAATTAAATATACCTCCTTCATATAAAGGTAAAAGACTAAAAATATATTTTGTTAATCAATCAGGAACAAAACCACCTAAATTTACTTTCCATGTAAATAGTAAAAAATTAGTACATTTTTCTTATGAAAGATATTTAGAGAATAAATTGAGAGAGAATTTTGAACTAGAAGGAACTCCAATAATTCTACAGTTTAAGAATAAAGACGAATAGATTGGCGTTAATATGGGGAGTATTGATGAACAATTAGAAGAATATTATGACAACTTAAAAAAATATCCTGAATTAATAGGTGGAATTAATAATTATAATAATATTGCTAGAGCAAGAGAAGTAGTATTTAGTCCATCAAATGATGCTGAGTTATTAGTAGCTAATAAAATTACAACATTCTTTTTGGATTTTATTGATATCCATAAAAAAATAACAGAAATTGAAATACCTAAATGTGAAGATATTAAGCTAATGGATTATTATGTAGATTTAATATCAGCTTTAAAAAGTGGAAATACTTCTGAAATAGATAGAGTTAAAGAGAAAATATCAAATACAACTCCAGAAGAGAAGGGGGAATTACTATTTGATACATTATTAGTTTTTTTTAAGGGACCATATGAATTTTTAGAGTATCTTCAAGGAAAAAGTAAGATTGAAGATTTTGGTGAATTCTTCTCTTATTATAGAATAGCTAAAGGTATTATAGATGGATTAATATCTTTCGGTGATGATATAGATTCTTTATTAGCTAAACCAGAAGAACTTGATATTTTATCTAGAACTATTGGTAGTTTTCATTCTAAATATGAAAGTACTATTTCTAAAAAAAGATCAGATCAAAAAGGAATAAGTGATAAATAATGTAATAATTATGTCAATTATTCTTTTTTTTTAATACTCTTTAAATAATTATGGTAAAATGATAATAGGAGGGTTATATGAAGACAATTGACTTTTTAAGAGAAAAAAATGTTGATATTGATGCTGCTTTAGAGTTATTAGGTGATGAGGATTTTTATAATGAGACTTTAAATGATTTTTATTCTTCATATCAAGAAAGAAAACAACAATTAGAAACATTTAAAAACAGTAGTGATACAGAAAATTATGGAATATTAGCTCATTCTATTAAAAGCGACTGTAAGTATTTAGGTTTTATGAAATTAGCAGATACTTCTTATCAACATGAATTAGCTGGAAAAGGTAATGATATGGAATTTATCAATAATAACTTTAATTCATATATGAATGAATATGATAGTATTATTGGTTTAGTAAAAGAATACTTGGAGGGATAATATGAAAAAAATCATAGTAGCAGATGATTCTAGTATAATTGTAAATATAGCAAGAAAGGCTTTTGAAAACGAATATGAAGTAGTCGGAGCTTTTAATGGTAGAGATTGTATTCAAACTATACAAAAGAATGATTTAAATGATGTTGTTGGTCTACTTTTAGATTTAAATATGCCTGAAGTAGATGGTTTTGCAGTACTTGATTTCTTAAAACAAAATGATATGTTTACAAAAGTACCTACATCTATAATAACTGGGGATGATAATATGGAAGTAATTGAAAAAGCATTTGAATATCCAATTATTGATGTATTAAAGAAACCTTTTACTATGGAAAGTGTTAGAAAAATAATTGAAAAAACAATTAGTATAAGTTCAATGCAATAAAAAGACTTTTATAGTCTTTTTTTTGTTTTTATGATATACTAATTATAATAGGAGTTGGTAGTATGAACGATAACTATATCAAATCTATTCAAAGCACTATTTCAAAAGTATTTAGAAAGATATATATAATAGATACTTTAAATGATATTGTAAAAGAATATACTGAAAAAGATGGTAAATTAGAATGTATTAAAGAAGATGCTTTTACAAATTATTATAATGAATTAGTAGAGGTTATTCATCCAGATGATTTAAATGGTTTAATAGAAACAATGGATGTAAGAACTGTAGAGAGTAAAATTGCAACTGATGAAGACTTAAGATACAAATATAGAAAGAAAGTATCTGAAGATGAATATGAATGGTTTATTAATATAATTAGAGTAATAGAAACTGAAGATAAAAGAAAAGTAACTTTAGTATTAACGGATAAAGCAGATAATACTCCTAGAAAAGTAGAAAAATCTAAAAGAGAAGAAGAACTAGAACAAAAAGAGAAAAAGATATTTGATAATGTATCTGATTCAATTATTAAATTAAATAGAATTATTAATATTAACTGTACTTCTCATGAGCCAGAAATAAAAAGTATTACTGAATATATAGGTAGTATTTTATCAGATTTATCTAATGAATTTCCTGAGATTTCAGAATTATTAAGTAATAATATGATTAATAATGCCAATCAAGGAGAAAAAACAATATTAATCGTAGATGATGATCAAGTTACTTGTAATTTAATAGCTAGAATCTTTAAAGATCAATATAAAGTAGTAGTTTGTAAGAGTGGTAAAGAAGCAATAGATCTTATAGGAAAGAATTTAGATAATAATACTATTAATAAAAAAGCTAATTTTATTGGTATGTTCTTAGATTTAAATATGCCTGAAGTAACTGGTTTTGAAGTATTAGATTATATGAGTAGAGTTAATCTATTAACTAAATTACCTGTAGTAATAATATCTAGTGATAAACAAGAAGTAAGAGATAAAGCTTATAATTATCCAATCGCTGATGTACTAGAAAAACCATTTAATGTAAAAATTATTAAACATAGAATGAATATATTAATAAAATTATATAAAGCTAATAACTCATTAAATGAAATAGTTTTAACTCAACATCAAGATATAAAAAATGTATTAAAACTATTAGTTAAATCATATTTATGTGATTGTGAATTAGATATAAAAAGAACATCTTCTGCAGTTAACTTAATTATGAGAGAATTATCTAATAAATATCCAGAATATAAAACTGATGATATGAGAATTCAAAAGATTACTGAAGCATCTAAATATTATAATATTGGATTATTTACTTTACCTAAAAAACTCTTAACTAAAACAGATTGGAATTCTGAAGAATTAGCTATTATTAAAGGACATCCTCAAATAGGTTTAACTATATTTGATAGTGTATTATATAGAAATACAGATAGAATATTTAATCACTATGCTAAAGAAATAATTTTATATCATGAAGAAAGATTTGATGGAAAAGGATATCCTAATAAATTAAAAGGTGATGAAATACCTATAGCTGCTCAAGTATTATCAGTTGCACTAGAATATAATTATTTAGATAGTAAAGGTGAATCTAATATTATTGAAAAGATTAAAGAGAATAGTGGAACTAAATTTAATCCTAAAGTAGTAGAGGCTTTAATTTCAGCAGAAGAAAAAATTAAAAAAGCAAATTTATTTATTCAAAAATAAAAAGAGTATTAAATACTCTTTTTTTATGGATTACTTCCTTCGTTTGAATTGTTATTTTCTCCAGATGTATTTTCATTGTTGTTATCGTTATTATTGTTATTGTCATCAGTTGTAAATATTGGATTAATTCCAATAATTCTTTTCCCAACACATCTATGTATAGTAGAAGCTGTCATAGTATTAACCCCTTTTCTATTCTATTACAATATATCAATATTTTAATAATAATGCTATAATTAAAGAGGTGATTTTATGAATGAAAATGTTTCAAATGACAAATTAAAAATATCTTTATTTAAAATTAAATTACAAGATGATGAAGATACAGTAGAAGAGTTTAAAACTAGTTTATTAAGTTCAGTTTTATTAGTACCTGTAGAAATTACAGATAAGACAGATGAATATAATTTAGTTTTATTAAATAATCCAGATGGTGATAGTTTCTTTCAAGCTTATACTGATGAAGAAGCATATGAACTATGGTTAGATAAAGATAAGTATCAAACTGTATATTTTAGTTTTGATGAATATGCTAATTTCTTATTAAATAATGAAGAAGTAACAGGTTTAGTATTAAATCCATTTTCTGAAAATGTAAGTTTAAATAGAGATTATGTACATGAAGTTTATATATCTGATAAAATAAGTATAGAAACTATGGAAGAAACCCCAAAAGATTTAGCTGATGATTTTTCTAAAATATTAAAAGATTTAAAAGATGTTAATAAAGCATTTTTATTAAAGATGACAAAACATGGAATAGAAGGTTATCTTTTAGTAGTAGATGTTTCTAAAGTATCTAAAAAGAATAGAAAGAATATTTTTGAAAAGATTGGTAAGAGAGCTATTAAAGATATAGAAAAGTTAAATTTAGAAATAACTGATACTGATGATGAAGATGTTAAACCAATAATAAAAGATCTTAGTCCCTTTTATAAGAGATAAGATCTTTCTTTTTTTATGCAACTAGTTTTAATACTTTAACTGTATTTAAAGATTCTTCTTCTTCATTGCTAAGAATCCCTCTTGGTCCAGGTCTATGTGGTCCCCCAGGTTCATGTGGTCCTCCAGGTCCTGGATGTGGTTCATGTGGTCCTCAAGGTCCTGGATGTGGTCCCCAAGCAGAAACTTTAACAACAGAATCTAAATTTCCAATATTTAAATTTTTTACTGTCATCATACATTCCTCCTATTGGTGTATATATTACCATATTTTTAAAAAAAATTCAATATAGAGTCCTTTTATGATAAAATTAAATAGGTGAGTATTTATGGCTTTTTTAGACAATATAAGATTAAAATTATCTATAAGATATATTAATAAGAATAAAAAGATTTCTGATAAAGAAAAGAAAGAACAAATTAAAAATATAAAGAAATTAATTGATGAAAAAGATTATGAAAAAAGAATGTCTATGTTACATGATATGACTTGTGATTATTTAGATAAAATATTTATTGAACAAAATGCATGTGGATTTAAGAATAACATTTGTGTAAGACGAAGAGATATGATGGAAAGAGGTATAAAAAAACCATCATATGAAGATGGATGTTGTCATGGATATAAAGAAGGTAAAAATTGTCATTATTTAGGTGATCATGGATGTACTATTAGAAATGTTGCTTGTAAATTATATACTTGTCCATATCTTAAAAAGAGAGGTATTAAATATAGTATTAATAAAATATATTGTACTAGATATATGTTAAATTGGAGTCAAAAAGTATATTTAATGTCTACTTTCTTTATACCTAAAAATGAAGTATTACCAGGCTTAATAAGAAAGAGATATCATGTATAAAGATTGTATATTGTGTGAGAGAAAGTGTCATATTGACAGAACTAAAAATAAAGGTCTATGTGGTGCTACTGATAAATTATTTATAGCAAGAGCTGCTCTTCATTATTGGGAAGAACCAATAATATCAGGTGATGATGGAAGTGGAGCAGTTTTCTTTTCTCATTGCAATTTGAAATGTATATTTTGTCAAAATAGAGAAATATCTAATGAAGGTTTAGGTAAAGAAATAACTATAGATAGATTATCTGATATATTTATTGAACTTCAAAATAAGAAAGCTAACAATATTAATCTAGTTACTCCTACTCATTATGTATATAGTATTATTGATGGTATAGATAAAGCTAAAGAAAAAGGATTAAATATTCCAATTGTTTATAATACTAGTAGTTATGAGAGTATGGATACTATGAAATTGTTAGATGGTAAAATAGATATATATTTACCTGATTTAAAATATTATAGTAATGAATTAGCTAAGAAATATTCTAAAGTAGATAACTATTTTGAAATAGCAACAAGAAATATAAAAGAAATGTATAGACAAGTAGGTAAACCTATTATTAAGAATGATTTAATGGTAAAAGGAATTATTGTTAGAGTATTAGTTCTACCTGATGAAATTGAGGATAGTAAGAAAATAATTAAATATTTATATGATACTTTTAAAGATAATATTTATATTAGTATAATGAATCAATATACACCAGTTAATAAGACTGAATATGATAATTTAAATAGATCATTAACTGAAGAAGAATATGATGAAGTAGTAAATTATGCTTTAGAATTAGGTGTTAATAATGCTTTTATACAAGAGGGAGAAACTATGAAAGAATCTTTTATTCCTAATTTTAATTTTGAAGGTGTATAATTTACGTTGTAAATTATTGTAAAATTATTTGTAAAAGATTGTATAATTAAGTAAATCACTTTATTCTTATTATAGGGAGTGTGATAAAGTGATTTACCCATCAGTAGATAAATTGTTAAATCTTGTAGATTCAAAATACCAATTAGTTCATATTGCTGCAAGAAGGAGTAGAGAAATGTCTAAGACTGGTTTTTACCAAATGCCATTAAATAAATATAAATCATCAAAAAATATTGGTAGAGCTCTAGAAGAAGTAGCAGAGGGATTAATAACGGTAAAAGAAAAAGAAGATTAATCTTCTTTTTTTTATTATAATATATATAGAGGTGATTTTATGAAGATAATAAAATTTACTAAGACTCGAAATAGTATGTATAAACTTACTTTAGATGATAAACGTACTGTAAATGTACATGAAGAGTTAATTCTTAAAAATGGTTATTTATTATCTAAAGAAATAGATGAAGAAACAATTGAAAATATTGATAAATTAAATAATAATTTAAGTGCTTATGATATTGCAATTAAGTATCTTTCTAATAGATTGAGATCTATAAAAGAGGTAAGAGAGTATCTTAAGAAAAAAGAAATAGATAAAGAAATTATTGATGAGATAATTAATAAACTTAAAAGTCAAAAGTATCTAGATGATAAGATATATGCTAAAGCTTTTATAAATGATCAAATTAATTTTTCTAATAATGGTCCATATAAAATAAGAAAAGAATTAGAAAATAATGGAGTATATTCTAATATAGTAGATGAATGTATGGAAATATATACATCTGATTTAGAAAGAGAGAAATTAGAAAAACTAGTACCTAAGTATATAAATACTATTAGAAATAAAAGTTATACTATGATGAAAAATAAAGTATTAAATCATTTTAATGATTTAGGTTATAATAAAGCAATAGTTCAAGATATTTTAGAAGATGTATCTTATGATGATAGTGATTCATATAAAAAAGAATATGATAAATTGTATAGGAAATATTCTAAAACATTATCTGGTGAGGAATTAGAATTTAAAATAACTCAATCTTTATATAAAAAAGGATTTAGAAAATAAAAAATATCCACATTATTTGTGGATATTTTTAATTGTTGTTATTATTACTATTTTTACTATTTTCTAAATAAGTTTTATATTGTTTCTTTAAAGTAGAATCTTTAAAAGATACTTTATAATCTTTTCTTAGTTGTTCTAAAGCTTTAGCTTGAAGAGTAGTATCTTCATTTTTCTTCTTTTCAACTAATTTTTCAATTACTTCATCTTTAACATCTTTTAAAGCTTTCTTATCTTTTTCATCAGTTTTATAAATAATATGGTATCCATAACTAGATTCTACTGGTTTAGAAGTATATTCACCAACTTTTAATTTAATAGTAGCACTTTCAAATGATGCATCCATTTCACCTTTGTTAAAGTAATCTAGATCTCCACCATTACTTGCAGTAGCTTCATCATCTGAATTTTCTTTAGCAAGTTCAGTAAATTTCTTTTCTAAAGCATCTTTATCATTTTTAACTTTATTTAATTCTTTGATAATATCTTCAGCTTTTTCAAAAGCTTCTTCTTTAGCAGCACTGATTTCTTCTTCAGTAGCATCATCATCATAATCAGCACTGATTAAAATATGACTTGCTTTCATATCACCGATTATTTCATCGTCATAATATTTTTGAATTTCATCATCAGTTAATTTGTCTGCTATATAATCTTCAGTAGCTTTATCTCTTTTATAATTAAGAGACATAACTTTTCTTGCTTCATCTTCAGAATTAACACCATATGCTTGAACTAACATTTCTTCAAAACTACTGTATGTTGATGCATAATATGATTGATAATAATACTTTAATTGTTCTATTTGAGCGTCTACATATTCTTTTTCTTCTTTAGTAGTTTTATACTTATCATTTAATAATTGAGTATCTATCATATCAATTAAAACATTTAAAGCATATTGTTCTTTTAATTTATCATATAGATCATCTGCTGATATATCTTTACCTTTTCCTATAGTAACAACTGCATCTTTACCATTTTCTAATTTTGGAACCATTTTACTAGTTATTATTAATGTAATTAATAGAGCAGTTACACAAATAATAGCTACTACACTTATTATAATATGTCCTTTTTTCATTATTTATATTTCCTCCTGTCTAATATGATAATAACAAAAATGAGTTTAAAATACAATAATTTAAGGCTTATTGCATCATTTTAAAAACATCTTCAGCTGGTCTAACTCCATGACTATCATGAGTCATACCCATTTGATCATCAACTACTCTTGGAATCATATGTAGATGATAATGTTTAACTTCTTGTCCATAACCATTGTTTTGTACTAAAGTACATCCATCAATATTAAGTTTTTCAATTAATTTTT
>CACYBN010000048.1 GCA_902772675.1 uncultured Erysipelotrichaceae bacterium | reverse complement strand
TTTATCACAATAGGAAAATAAATACCATATATTTGACAATAAATGATATGAATTTTAGTTATGGGTAAATTTAATAATAATTGTTATTGTTAAAAGTAAAAAAATATCATAAAATTATTATTGGGTGATAATATGTATAAGGTATTAAAGAATGTACCTATTAGTGAAAATTCTTATTTAATGGAGGTTGTAGCTCCATTAGTAGTTAATAAAGCTATTCCAGGTCAATTTGTAATTGTAATGTCTAAAGAAGATAGTGAAAGAATTCCTTTAACTATATATGATTATGATAAAGAGAAAGGTTTATTAAAACTAATTTATCAAGTAATTGGAGCATCTACTTTAGAAATGACAAAAGTAAAAGATGAAATATTCTCAGTAGTTGGACCTTTAGGAAGACCTAATGAGATGTGTAAGGATCCTGAAATCTTTAAAGGAAAAAGATTAGTTTATGTTGCTGGAGGAGTTGGTATTGCACCTTGTTATCCTCAAGTAAAATATCTTAAAGAAAGAGGTTTCCAAGTAGATATAATTTATGGTGCTAGAAATGAAGGACTACTATTAATTAGAGATCAAATAGAAAAAGTAGCTGATCATGTATACTATGCTACAGATGATGGATCATATGGAACTAAGGGATTTGTTACAAATGTTTTAGAAGAAAAGATTAATGACTATGATATTTGTGTTGCAATAGGCCCATTTATTATGATGAAAAATGTTGCTGAATTAACTAAGAAATATAATTTAAAAACTATAGTTAGTTTAAATCCATTAATGGTAGATGGTACAGGTATGTGTGGTGCATGTAGATGTGAAATTGAAGGTAAATCTAAATTTGCTTGTGTAGATGGACCTGAATTTGATGGACATAAAGTTAATTTTGATGTAGCTATTAAGAGAATGAATACTTATAGAGAAGAAGAAAAAAAGAAATTAGAAGAAATGAAAAAGGCTTTAGGTGAGTAATATGGAAATGATAGATAGAGTAAAAGTTAGAGTTCAAAAACCTGAAGATAGAGTTAAAAATTTTGAAGAAGTAGAATTAGGTTTTAATGAAGAAGAAGCTTTAAAAGAAGCTAGTCGTTGTTTAAATTGTCAAAATCCTAGATGTAGAACTGGATGTCCAGTAAATATTGCAATACCTGATTTTATTAGTGCAATTAAGGAAGAGAATTTTACTGAAGCTTATAATATTATAAGTGAATTTTCTGCTTTACCTGCTGTATGTGGTAGAGTTTGTCCACAAGAAAAACAATGTGAAAAACTTTGTGTTAAAGGTATTAAAGGTGAAGCTGTTGCAATTGGTGCTTTAGAGAGATTTGTAGCAGATTATGCTATTAGAAATAATATTTTATCAACAAGAAAAGTGGAAAAAAATAATAAGAGAGTTGCTATTATAGGTAGTGGTCCTGCTGGTCTTACTTGTGCTGGTGATTTAGCAAGAAATGGATATAGTGTAACTATATATGAAGTATTACATAAAGCAGGTGGAGTTCTTGTATATGGTATTCCAGAATTTAGATTACCTAAGAGTATAGTTGAAAAAGAAGTAGATAAATTAAAAGCTTTAGGAGTTAGAATACTTACTAATGTACCTGTAGGTAATGCTATTACTATTGATGAATTAAGAAAAGAATATGATGATATTTTTATAGCTACAGGAGCAGGACTTCCTAAGTTTATGAATATTCCAGGAGAAGATGCTAATGGAGTATTTTCTGCTAATGAAATTTTAACAAGAATTAATTTAATGAAATCATATAAAGAAGATAGTAAAACACCTATTAAAAAGGGTAATAAAGCTTATGTAATAGGTGGAGGAAATGTTGCTATGGATGCAGTTCGTTCTTTAAAAAGATTAGGAATTGATGCACATTTAATGTATAGACGTAGTGAAGAAGAATTACCTGCTAGATTAACTGAAGTACATCATGCTAAAGAAGAAGGAATTGTATTTGATTTATTAACTAATCCAGTAAAAATAATAACAGATGAAAATAATAATGTTACTGGTATGGAAGTTGTAGATATGGTTTTAGGAGAACCTTCTGAAGATGGAAGAAGAAGTGTAACTGAAAAAGAAGGATCTAATCATATAGTTGATTGTGATATGGTAGTTATGGCTTTAGGAACAGGTCCAAACCATGAAGCATTAAAAGAATCTGATATTAAATTAACAGATAGAGGTTTAATCGAAGTAGATGAAAGTGGAATAAAAACATCAATTGATAATATATATGCAGGTGGAGATGCTGTTACTGGTGCTGCTACTGTAATACTTGCTATGGAAGCTGGTAAAAAAGCTGCTAAAGCTATTATGGAAAGAAATAATTAAAAAGTGTTTTTATAACACTTTTTTATTTGTTTATAGGATATTATTAATTAAATTTATGATTACTTCATATAGATTTAAATAGTTATAAGTGATAAAATAAGCATGTAGGTGATATTATGAAAGAAGTAAGAACAAGATTTGCACCATCTCCAACTGGATTTATGCATATAGGAAATTTAAGAAGTGCATTATTTGAATATTTGGTAGCAAAATCACAAAATGGAACATTTATTTTAAGAATTGAAGATACTGATCAAAAAAGGGAGGTAGAAGGAGCAGTTAAATTTATTTATGATACATTGAAAATATGTGATATTCATGTAGATGAAGGTCCTCTTGAAGGAGGAGAATATGGTCCTTATACTCAAAGTGAGAGAGTAGATTTATATAAAAAATATGCTCAAGAATTAGTAGATAAAGGAGAAGCATATTATTGTTTTTGTTCTGAAGAACGATTAGAAAAATTAAGAGAAGAAGCAGATATTAGAAAAGTTGCTTTTATGTATGATGGTCATTGTTTAAAATTAACTAAAGAAGAAATAGAAGAAAAATTAAAAGCAGGAGAACCATATGTTATTAGACAAAAAATGCCTAAAGAAGGAGTTACTTCTTATGAAGATATGGTTTATGGAAAGATTAGTGTAGAAAATAAGTTATTAGAAGATCAAATATTATTAAAATCTGATGGTTATCCTACATATAATTTTGCAAATGTTATAGATGACCATTTAATGGGTATTACTCATGTAGTAAGAGGTAATGAATATTTATCTTCTACTCCTAAGTATTTATTATTATATAAAGCTTTTGGATGGGAGTCTCCTGAATATATACATCTTCCACATATAATAAAAGAGGGTGGAAAGAAAATTTCTAAGAGAGATGGAGATTCTACATTTATGGATTTATATAATATGGGTTATTTACCTAAAGCTATTATTAACTATTTAGCTTTATTAGGATGGTCTCCAGCTGATAATCAAGAAATATTTAGTATGGAAGAATTGATTCAAAAGTTCGATGTTAAAAGAATTAATAATTCCCCAGCTGTATATGATATTAAGAAATTAAATTGGGTAAATGCTCATTATATTAAAGAGTTAAGTCCAGAAGAATTTAAAGAGTTAGTAATGCCATTCTTAGAAAAGGAATATGATTTAAGTAGTAAGAGTGAAGAATGGTTAAATGAATTATTAACTATTTATCAAAGTCATATTTCTTGTGGTAATGAAATAGTAGATGAAGTTAGATTATTCTTTAATAATGAATATAATCCTGATGAAGAAGCACTTGAGTTTATGAAAACTGAAGGTGTAGATAAAACAATCGAAGTATTTAGAGAAGAATTAAATAATATTAATGAATGGACTGTAGAAAATATTCAAGAAGCAATTAATAATACAAAAGAAAAATCTGGTAATAAAGGTAAATTATTATTTATGCCTATAAGAATTAAAACAAGTGGTGTAATGCATGGACCTGAACTTGCTAGTACAATTCATTTATTAGGAGAAGAATTAGTAAAAGAAAGATTAAAATAAAGAAGAAATTAGAAATAGAGGTGTATTTATGAGAGTATATAATACTTTAACAAAAAAAATAGAAGATTTTATTCCTTTTGAAGAAGGAGTAGTTAGAATGTATACTTGTGGACCTACTGTTTATAATTTTGCTCATATAGGTAACTTAAGAACATATATTTTTGAAGATATATTAGAAAAATCATTAATGTATGTTGGGTACAATGTACTAAGAGTTATGAACATTACAGATGTTGGTCATTTAACTAGTGATGGAGATACTGGTGAAGATAAAATGGCTAAAGGAGCTAAAAGAGAAGGAAAAACAGTAAAGGAAACAGCACAATTTTATACAGAGGCCTTCTTTAAAGACTGTAGCGAATTAAATATTGATAAACCAGCTGTAGTAGCTCCAGCTAGTGAACATATCGATCAGTATATCAAAATGATTAAAAAATTACTTGATGATGGATATGCGTATGAATCAAATGGTAATATTTATTTCGATATAAGTAAGGCAAGAGATTATTATAGATTATCTGGTAAGAATCCAGATGATTTAAGAGTAGGAGTTAGAGATTCAGTAGAAGAAGATGCAGCTAAGAGAAATCCAGCTGATTTTGCTCTTTGGTTTACTGTTTCTAAATTTCAAAATCAAGAGATGAAATGGGATTCTCCATGGGGAGTAGGATATCCAGGATGGCATATTGAATGTTCTGGTATATCTGCTGAATATTTAGGAGAGCATTTAGATATTCATTGTGGTGGAGTAGATAATATCTTCCCACATCATACAAATGAAATAGCTCAAAGTGAAGCATATTTTGGACATAAATGGTGTAATTATTGGATGCATGGTGAACATTTAAATGATGCATCTGGAAAAATGTCTAAATCTAAAGGAGAATTCTTGACTGTAGATTTATTAAAAGAAAAAGGATATGATCCATTATCTTATAGATATTTCTGCTTAAATAGTCATTATCGTAAACCTTTAGTATTTACATGGGAAGCTTTAGATGGAGCAGAAAACGCTTATAAGAAGTTAAAAAATAGAATTAAACAATTAGATAGAACTCCAGATTTAAATGAAAATAAAACTGATGCATATCAAGTTAAATTTAAGAGTGCTATTTCTAATGATTTAAATACTTCATCTATGATGACTATTTTATATGATGTATTAAAAGATGATGATTTATCTGATTTCTCTAAATTATATTTGATTGATGATTTTGATAAAGTATTATCATTAAATTTAATTGAAGATGAACCTGAAATAGAAGAAGATAAAGAGCAAGAAATACTAAAGAAAATAGAAGAAAGAGCTCAAGCTAAAAAAGATAAGAATTTTGCTTTGGCAGATCAAATAAGAGATGAACTTTTAAAACAAGGAGTTAAGTTGATAGATACCAGAGAAGGTACAACTTATGAATTAGTATAATGTATTTAATATTTAGTATTGTTTTCTATTTATTTATATTATATTCAATTATTTATCAAGTATTATCAATAACTATGTTATCTAAATGTAGAAAGATAAAAATGGATAATAAAATAACTGGATTACAAGTAGCTCAGTCTTTATTAAAAAATAATAATATAAATATATATGTAGTTAAAACAGAAAAAAGAAGTCATTATGATCCAAAAAGAAATGTAATAAGACTAGATAATGATGATTATAATAATAATTCTTTAGGAGCTGTTATTAACTCTATATATTTAGCTTTAAATGCTATTAATATAAATAATTATAAAAATAGATTTATGTTTATTTTAGCGGGATATGGATATACTATTTCTAGTGCTGTATGTCTTTTAGGATTATTATTTAGAGATATTAATGTTATGGCTATTGGATTAATATTTATGATTATAATATTGATATTTAAGTATCAACAATCTTCAAAAGAAGTAGATATTTATAATGATTCTATAGATAAAATTAAAAAAGAATATAAATTAAAAGATGAAGATATAGAAATAATTAGTAAAAAAGCTAGGTTATTAATTAATAATGAACTGTCTATAAATATGTTTAAATAAAGAAATTTTATATTTTTAAAGTTTCTTTTTTATTGTTAAATGCTTAATAATATAGTAAAATTTAATTAAAATAGAGGTGGTTTGTATGAGTAAGTTATGTCCTAACTGTGGTCAATTAATGGAAGATCATGATAGTACTTGTAAATTCTGTGGAAATTTATATACAAGCGAAACAAAGGAAGAAAACTCAATAAATGATATTTTAGAAGTAGAACCAGTTGTACAAGCAGAAGTACCTGATTTAGGTGTGGATATAAATACTCCGATTGAAGAACCACAAGTAAATGTAGAAGTACAAACAACTGAACCAACTGTAGAAGAAGTACCTGAAGTTCAAGCAGAAGTTCCTGATCTAGGTGTAGATATAAATACACCAGTAGAAGAAGTTCAAACTGAGGTGCAAGAAGTAGTACCTACTGAAGTAGCTGAAGCCCCTACTGAAACTCCAGTAGAAGAATCAGTTGTTGAAGTAACAACAGAACCAGTGGTAGAAGAAGCACCTGCAGTTCAAGCAGAAGTTCCTAATCTAGGTGTAGATATAAATACACCAGTTGAGGAAGCTCAAACTGAAGT
>CACYBN010000047.1 GCA_902772675.1 uncultured Erysipelotrichaceae bacterium | reverse complement strand
TTATGTTTATGATGAGAATAAATTTGATAATAAACAATTATCTTTTTCAGTACATTGTCCAAATTGTGGGGCAGCACTTACTAGATTGGATGGTGTATGTAGTTATTGTAATTCTACAGTTAATAGAATTAATTTAAAAGCGTGGAAAATGATTGCTTGTGATGAAAGAGGATAATAAAAAGGAGAAAATATGAAACCACAAAAAGAACCATTACATATTATATGTGAAAGTAAAGATGATATTGCAGATGTTGTTTTAATGTCTGGAGATCCTTTAAGAAGCAAGTATATTGCTGAAAAATATTTAGATGATTATAAACTAGTAAATGATCTTAGAAATATGTATGCATATACTGGATATTATAAAGGAAAAAGAATCACTGTTATGGGACATGGTATGGGAGTTCCATCTATTGGTATTTATGCATTCGAATTATATTACTATTTTAATGTTAAAAAAATAATAAGAATAGGTACAGGTGGAGCTGGAGTAGTACCACTTGATTTAAATGAAATTGTTCTTGGAGATTGTGCATATTCTGAAAGTACTTTTGGATTACAATTTAATGGACAATTAACTCATCTAGTTAAACCAAGCAAGAATTTAAATGATATTATTCTAGAAGAAGCTAAAAATGAAGGTTTAAATATTCATGTAGGAAATATTTTAACTACTGATGTATTTACACCTTATTGTGATATAGAAGCAATAGATAAAAGACTTCCAGAATATGTTACACCTATGGTAGAAGAAATGGAATCATTCGGTCTATTTACTACTGCTAATCACTTTGATAGGGAAGCAGCTGCTATTATAACTATAGTGGATTCTAAATTTACAGATAAAGTAGTAAGTCCTAAAGATAGAGAACAAGCTTTAGATAAAATGATAGTTTTAGGACTAGAATCTTTAATAAAATCTTAATTTTTATTTACTTTTTTATGATTTTGTAATAAAGTAGATATGCATTTAGCTTTTGGTAGTAAAAAACCTTTGGCAAAATATTAATTATTTGGTATAATACAAGAGAAATGAGGAGGGATATTATGGCAAAAGTAGGAAACAGACAATATAAAACTTTAGTTTGTACTGAATGTAATAATGAAAATTATCGTGTAGAAAAGAATGTAAAAAATACTACAGAACGTTTAGAATTAAAAAAATATTGTTCTAAATGTCAAAAACATACATTACATAGAGAGAAAAAATAATTAGGAAGGAAACTAATTTATGATAAATGTAAATGATTTTAAAAATGGATTAACAATTAAAATCGATAATAATATTTATACTGTTATTGAATTTCAACATGTTAAGCCTGGTAAAGGTTCTGCCTTTGTACGTTGTAAATTAAAAAATATTAAGAATGGTACAACTATTGAAACAACTTTTAACGCTGGTGTTAAAGTAGAGGCTGCTAGAGTTGAAAGAAGAGAAATGCAATATTTATATTCCCAAGATGATACTTATTATTTCATGAATATGCAAACTTATGACCAAATTGGGGTTAGCAAAGACTCTATTGGTGATGATATAAAATATTTAAAAGAAAATATAACTTTATATTTAACTATGTATGAAGGGGAAGTTATTGGTGTAGTTTTACCTGATAAAGTTGAATATGTAGTAACTGCTACTGAACCTGCAGTTAAAGGAAATACTACAAGTAGTGCAATGAAAGATGCAACACTTGAGAATGGATTAGTTGTTAAGGTTCCATTATTCATTAATGAAGGAGAAACTATTTTAGTAACAACTGCTGATGGTAAATATTCATCAAGAGCTTAATTAAGCTCTTTTTTTCTTAGGAGGAATAAAATGAGGAAAACAGTTTTAGTAACAGGTAGTTCTAAAGGAATAGGAGCTGCTTGTATAAGAAAATTTGCAAGTAATGGATATAATGTAGTTATTACATATAAAGATGATTATGAAAGAGCAAATAAACTAAAAGAAGAAGTAGATAAGTTTGATATAAAGTCTATGATTGTTCATTTAGATTTATCTGATGATAAAGAAATTGAAGAAGTAGTTTCTAAAATAATAGATTCTTTTGGTGGAATAGATATTCTTGTTAATAATGTTGGTATTGAAGAGAGTAGTGATTTCTTCGATAAGAGTAAAGAATCATTTACTAGAATATTTAATGTTAATGTATATGGGACTTTTTTAATAACTAAGATGGTTATTAAATCAATGATAAATACTGGTGGTAGTATTATTAATATTTCTTCTAATAATAGTACTGTAGCTGGAGATATTAATACTTTAGAATATGATATGTCTAAAGCTAGTATTAATATATTTACTAAAGATTTAGCAAAGCTATCACCTAATATAAATGTTAATGCAGTGCTTCCTGGATGGGTATTAACTGAGAAAATAGATGAGTTAAATAAATCATTAGATGGAAAATTAGTAGAAGAAGAATCAAAAAATATAGCTTTAAATAGATTTGCTAAACCAGAAGAAATAGCTAATGTAGTATATTTCTTAGCAAGTGATGAAGCTAAATATATTAATGGAGAACTTATAACAATAGATGGAGGATATAAGATATAATGTTAGAAGAGTTTAATATTGATGAAGAATCTCTAGAATTAGTAAAAAAAGCTGAAAGTGAATTAAAAGATATTTTTAATGAAGTAGATAATATAAGTAATTATAATTCATTAAAAGTATTAAGTGCCTTTCATAGAAATCATTTGAGTGAAGTTCATTTAGGTAGTACTACTGGATATGGTTATGATGATATAGGAAGAGAGAAAATAGAAAGAGTTTTTGCAGATGTTCTAGGAGCAGAAGATGCTATTGTTAGAAATCAATTTGTAAGTGGATCTCATGCTTTGAGTACTACTTTATTTGCTTTATTAAGACCTAATGATTTATTATTAAGTATTTCTGGATTACCATATGATACTTTACATGAAGTTATTGGTATTAAAGAAAATAGTTCTTCTTTAGCTTCTTTTGGTATTAAATATGATCAAATAGATTTAATAGATAATGATTTTGATTATGAAAAAATAGAGAATTATTTAAAGAATAATAAAGTTAAAGTAATTGAGATTCAAAGAAGTAAAGGATATTCTACTAGAAAGAGTTTAACTATTGATAAAGTGGAAAAGGTTATTTCATTTATAAAGAATATAGATAAAGATGTAATAGTAATGATTGATAACTGTTATTGTGAATTTGTTAGTACTAAAGAACCTTGTGAAGTAGGTGCTGATATAATGGTTGGATCATTAATAAAGAACTTAGGTGGAGGAATAGCATTAAATGGTGCTTATGTAGCTGGTAGAAAAGAATTAATAGATTTAGTAGGAGAAAGATTAACTCTTCCTGGAGAAGGCAGAGATGTAGGTCCTACTTTAGGTGCTAATAGAAATTTACTTCAAGGTATATTTTTTGCTCCAAGCGTTGTATCTTCAGCTTTAAAAACAGCTATTTTAACGAGTAAAATACTTGAAGACTTAGGATTTGATGTTGAACCTAAATATAACGATTCTAGAGCGGATATAGTCCAAAATATAGTATTTAGAGATAGAGATAAATTAATAAGTTACTGTCAAAGTATTCAATCTGCTAGTCCAATAGATTCTCAAGCATTACCTATGCCTGGAGATATGCCTGGATATGAAGATCAAGTTATAATGGCAGCTGGATGTTTTACTCAAGGTAATACAATAGAATTATCATGTGATGGGCCTTTAAGAGAACCATATATAGCTTATCAACAAGGATCTTTAACTTATCAATATGGTAGAATAGCAGTAATGAAAGCAGTATCAGATTTAAAAAAATAAAAAAGTGTTGAAAAATAAAATCTTTTGATGTATAATTCAATATGTACCTGAGTTATACATGTCCCATTAGCTCAGCTGGATAGAGCAACGCCCTTCTAAGGCGTGTGTCGGGGGTTCGAATCTCTCATGGGACACCACTTAAAAATAAATTCCTTATTTAAGGAATTTTTTTATTTTATATAATATATTCTCTTTATGTGTTATTATATACTAGAGGAGTGATTGTATGAATAGTAATATAAATGTACAAATACCAGAAGAACAAAAGTATGTAGCACCACCAGAGGAACCTAAAAAGAAGAAAAGTAAATTACCTGTTATTATTATCATATTAATTATATTAATTGGTGCAGGAGTTGGTTGTTGGTATTTTTTATTTAATAAAGAAGATGAAAAAGAAGAACCAAAACAAGAAGAAAAAGAAGAAGTAAAAGAAGAAGTTAAAGTTAATAATAAAATTAAAAATGCTTATGAAGAGTATAGTGGATTACCTAAAAATGGATTTAAATTTACTATATATTGTGATGAATATAGATGTGGATCAGATAAAAGTGATGTAGATAATGCTAAAACTATTAATCAAACATGTGTAGGAAAGACTTTAAAAGAATGTTATCCAGGTCAAAGAGATGAAAATCAAGATACTGATAAAGTAGATGGTTTTTATAATTATAATGTTATAACTGACTCAGGATATATAATTCTTAATGATGATAATTTTGCTTATAGATGTATTAATAGTGATTGTTTATATATAAATGATGAACAAGGAAAATTATTTGTATATGATGGAAAAATATATATGATTGATATCAAAAATGAAACTAGAACAGAATTAGAGCTTTCTTTTAAAGATATTTTTGAAGGTCAAAAAGAAGAAGATTTCTATGATGATGGACATATTTCTTTTATTATAACTAAAGAAAAGAAAGTAGGAGATTCAGTAGTTAATGAATATAGTGATCATATAATTGAATATACATCATCTAATGGAGGACAAGCAGCAGAAACATATTTTTATGATCTAAATACTAATAAGAAGACAACAACTCCATATTATGAATATAGTTATGTAGAACTAAATGGTAATAAATATATATTTGGAAGTTCTATTTTCAGTGAGCCTGGATATGCTGGAATTATAAATGCTGATACTTTAGAAGAAGTTAAACTTTATAAAGATGCTAATAATATTATTTTAGATGAAAAGAACAAACAAATTTTAGTAGCTTTTTATCTAGGTGAGGGAAGAACTTCTAACGATTC
>CACYBN010000046.1 GCA_902772675.1 uncultured Erysipelotrichaceae bacterium | reverse complement strand
ATATGTAGATATTGATACTTTAGAAGAAATTGAATCTAGAGAAGAAACAAGTGGTATGGTTGGTAAAGACTATAGTACTTTCAAAAAGGATATAGCTGATTACGAATATGTAACAGTTGAAGGTGCAGAGAATGGTACTTATATAGATGGTACAATTTATGTTACTTATTATTATACTAAAAATACAGGTGATGAGGGTCCAAAAGATGATGAGGGTCCAAAAGGTGATGAGGGTCCAAAAGCTGATGATGTAATCACTCCTCCTCATACTGAAGTAACTGAAACATTTACAGAACAATTAGTATATTTAGATGATAGAAAATATAAAAATAGAAAAGACTTTTAAAAAGTCTTTTTTTATTGATATTTTGTGGTATTATTTTAAATGAACCGAGGTAATTATATGAAAGATGAATTAATAAAAAAGATATTTCCTAATGTTAAAGATTATACTTTTTATGAAGAAAAATATCCTGAAAGAGAACTAGGAGAAGGAAAAATTGTAACTAGATTTGCACCATCTCCAACTGGATTTGTTCATATGGGATCTTTATTTTCTGCTTTTGTTGCTAGTAAAGCAGCTCATGATACTAATGGTGTTTTCTTTTTAAGAATTGAAGATACTGATCAAAAAAGAGAAGTAGAAAATGGAATAGAAAATATAGTTAGAGATTTAAATAATTTTGATATAAAAATAGATGAAGGTGTATTGAGTAGTACAGAAGAAATAGGTAGTTATGGTCCATATATTCAAAGTAAAAGAAAAGAAATATATGAAAGTTATGTAGCTAGACTATTAAAAGAAGGATTAGCTTATCCATGTTTTCTTACTGAAGAAGAGATAAATACTATTAGAGAAGAACAAGAAAGAAATAAAGAAGAAATAGGTATATATGGTAAATATGCTAAATATAGAGATTTAACAGATGAAGAAATATTAAATAAAATTAATAATGGTGAAAAATATGTATTAAGATTAAAATCACCTGGAAATATTAATAATAAAGTAAAAATAAAAGATTTGATAAAAGGAGAACTTGAGTTTCCTGAAAATAATTTAGATATTGTTCTTATCAAATCAGATGGATTACCAACTTATCATTTTGCTCATGCAATAGATGATCATTTAATGCATACAACTCATATTATTAGAGGAGATGAATGGTTAAGCAGTTTACCTATTCATATACAATTATTTCAAGTATTGAAGTTTAAACTACCTAAATATGCTCATATATCTCCGATAATGATAATGGATGGTGATTCTAAGAGAAAATTATCTAAAAGAAAAGATAAAGAAGCTGCTATTTCTTATTATCATGAATTAGGAGTAGATAAAGATGTAATTAAATTATATTTACTTACTATAGCAAATTCTAATTTTGAAGAATGGTATTTAGCTAATCCTAGAGAAGATATTAATAAATTTAAGTTTGATTTTAAAAAAGTATCTCCATCTGGATCTTTATTTGATATGGAAAAATTATTAAATATATCTAAAAATTATATGAGTTATTTAAATAAAGATTTATTTTATGAAAAGTTATTAGAATATACTAAAGAATATGATAAAGAATTATATGGATTAATAGTTAAATATAAAGAAAGAACTATTGATTTTATAAATATTGAAAGAGAAAGAAAGAAACCTAGAAAAGATTATTCTAGTTTCTCTGAAGTAAGAAATAATATTTGGTATATGTTTGATGAATTATTTATTAAAGAAGATAAAGAATATGTATTTCCAATTGATATTTCTAAAGAAGATGTTAATGAATTATTAACTAAGTATTTAGATAATTATTATAATGAAGATGATTCTGAAGAAGAATGGTTTAATAAAATGAAAGAATTAGCTCAAGAATTTGGATATGCCACTGATATGAAAGATTATAAAGAAAATAGTAATAAATATAAAGGAAGTATAGCAGATGTTTCTAATATCATAAGAGTTGTTATAACTACTAAAAATACTACTCCAAATCTTTATAATATTATGAAGATTTTAGGTAGAGAAGAACTATATAAAAGATTAGTTATTTTTAATAATTAATCTTTCTTTTTTTATGTTGTAATGATAAAATTTAAATAGGAGGAGAGATATGGAAATTTTTTGGCTTATAATGATTATATTTTTAGGATTTATTGAGCTAATTACTATTAATTTGGTAACTGTATGGTTTGTTGCATCAGCAGTTGTATCATTTATTATTTCATTCTTTGTAGAATCATTTTATATACAATTTGCAGTGTTTGTTGTACTTGGAATAATTTTCTTAGTTACAACTAGAAAAAAATTAACAAGTTGGTTAGATAAATCTAAACAAAAGACTAATTATTTAGACAGAATTATGGATATGGAAGGTGTTGTTACTAAAGAAATATCCAAAAACAAAGCAGGACAAGTTAAAATAGATGGTAAACTATGGACTGCAGTTTCAAATAAGAAAATAGAAGTAGGAAAGGAAATAACTATTAAGAAGATTGATGGGGTTAGATTAGTAGTTGAGGAGGTAGAATAATGGATATATTGATTTTTATATTAATAATAGTTGTAATAGTAATTATTACTTGTGTAAAAGTAGTTTCTCAAGCAGAGGCTGCAGTAGTAGAAAGAGTTGGATCTTATTTAGAGACATGGAACAATGGATTACATTTTAAATTACCATTTGTTGATAGAGTAGTAAATCGTATTACTTTAAAAGAAATAGTAAGAGATTTCTTACCACAATCAGTTATCACTAAAGATAATGTTAGTATGCAAATAGATACAGTTGTTTATTATCAAGTAACTGATCCTAAATTATATACTTATGGTATTGAAAATCCACTAGTTGCAATTGAAAATTTAACAGCAACTACATTACGTAACTTAATTGGTGAACTTGAATTAGACCAAACATTAACATCTCGTGATAATATCAATGAAAAAATGTGCGCAATTCTTGATGAAGCTACAAATCCATGGGGAATTAAAGTTAACCGTGTAGAAGTTAAAAATATCATTCCACCTAGAGATATTCAAGAAACAATGGAAAAGCAAATGCGTGCTGAACGTGAAAGACGTGAAAAAATTCTTCAAGCAGAAGGAGAAAAGAAATCTTCTATCTTACTTGCTGAAGGTGAAAAAGAAAGCGCTATCTTAAGAGCAGAAGCTAAAAAACAATCTCAAATTAAAGAAGCTGAAGGACAAGCTGAAGCAATAATTAAATTAAAACAAGCAGAAGCTGATGGTATTAGATTACTTAAAGAAGCAAAAGCTGATAAGTCAGTATTAACTTTAAAGAGTTTTGAAGCTTTAGCTAAAGTTGCTGATGGTAAAAGTACAAAAATTATAGTTCCATCTGATTTACAAAATCTAGCTACTTTAGGAACTACAATTGAAGAAATGTTTAAGGATGTAAAACAAACTGAACCAACTGTTGAAGAAACTAAATAATTGTATTTGAAAAATATAATAAATGTGATAAACTAAACTAGTAATTTGAAATTACTAGTTTATATGACCCGTTGGTGAAGTGGTTTAACACGCTGCCCTCTCAAGGCAGTATTCATGGGTTCGAAACCCATACGGGCCACCAAAAAAAATAACTAACTATTTCTAGTTAGTTTTTATTTTTTCTATTTTTGTAATTACCCATTTACTATTATTAACTTTTTCAAATGGTGGATATATAGATCCACAAAATCCACATCTTAATTTTGTTGTATCTTTTACTTTTCCTCCACAATATGGACATCTTAAATCATTAGATGTTTCTTTTAGATTTTCTGAAACAATTGTATATGATTTCTCTCCAGTTTTTCTTTTTCCTATCTTATGATTTAATACTAATAATGATTTGATTATATATTTATCTTCTTTTTCTTCAAAATTTAATATTTTAAATTCTTCAATATTGATATTTGCTAAGTCATCTATATTTTCATTGATTAAGTTTTCATCTTTAAAATTTTCTTTCTTTTCTTCCGGTAATTTACTTGATTTACTACTTAGTAATAATGTCATTGAAGTAGATGTACCATCTATAAATTTCTTTGGAGAAAATGTAGGTAATATCTTGAAAATAGAATCTGCATCAAATTCTTTTTCATCATTAAGTTTTTCATCATCAGTTAAACCAGCAATTCTATTTTTTTGTTTTTCTACATAAATAGTTTCTTTACTATCTCCACCTAAGAACTTTCCGTATAGAATTATTACAATTCCTATTACAAAGAAACTTCCAAATATAATTGTCATTATCTTTGTATAATCAAATGATTCTATATTTCTAGCAAAAACTGGTTCTATTGTTAGTGGGATTAGTAGAAGTAATAATAACGTCTTTTTCTTCATATTCATAACTCCCTTTATTCTATATAAATTATAACATATATATAGAATTTAATAAAAGAAAAATATTTACTTAATTTTAAAATGTAATTATAATAATAAGGCATGGTGATAAAAGTGAAAAAATTAGAGAGAAGATTCTTTTTAGTACTATTATTTTTATTGATAATTTTCTATAAAAACTATGTTTTTGTAGAAGGAACTTATTATCATATAAATGAAGATTATGTAACTAGTACTTTATCTAAATATAATTTAGATGAAATAGATAATTTAATGATAGTAGCACATCCAGATGATGAGATGCTTTGGGGTGGTGCAAACTTAATTCAAGATAGATATTTAGTAGTGTGTGTTACATGTGGACAAAGATATGATAGAGTATTAGAGTTTAACAGTGTTATGTCAGAAGTTGATTCTCCATATATAATGTTAAATTATCCTGATTTAACAAATGGAAAAAGAGATGACTGGAGTACAGTTTATCAAGATATAGAATTAGATATTTCTAAAATTGTTAATTTTAAAGATTGGGATAAGATTGTTACTCATAATCCAGAAGGGGAATATGGACATCAACATCATAAAATGACTGATGCAATTGTTACCAATGAAGTAGTTACTAAAATAGCTAAAAGTGAAAAATTATACTATTTTGAAAAATATTATACAAAAAAACAAATAGAAAGTAAGAATTATTGCCTTCCTTCTATAAGCCCTGAACTATTAGAAAGAAAAAAGGAAATATTAAAATTATATAAGACTCAAGCTAAAGTAGTAGAAAGCTTTAGTCATATGATAGAGCATGAGGCTTTAATAAGTTATGAGGATTGGAATAATTATGAAAATAATAAAGAAACTTCTGAGTAGATTTAAAGATGAATACCTAAAAGATATTTTAGTATATACTTTATTTTTTAGTGTGCTTTCTTCAATAATCATATATGTTTTTGCATTCTATAATAGAAGTTTTATTTGGTCAGTTGATGGTTTAAGTCAACATTATATTACTTTAAATTATTTTAGAAATCTTTTAATTAATTATAAATTAACAGGAATTTTTAATACTTTTACATGGAATATAGGTTATGGATTAGATATGTTTGCTAATTTAGCTTATTATTCTTTCGGAGATTTATTTAGTTATTTATCTATTTATGTAAAAGAATCTAATCTAGAACAATATTTTAATATATCTGTAATACTTAGAATGTGGTTAACAGGTATTAGTTTTATTATCTTTTGTAAATATAAAAATTTTAAAGGACATGGAGTAATCTTAGGATCTTTAATTTATACTTTTACAGCATCTAATTATATTTTGTTTTTTAGACATCCATTTATGTATAATGCTGCGATAGTATTGCCTTTATTTACTATTGGTGTAGAAAAGAGTATTAGAGATCATTATTATTTACCACTTATAATTACTAGTTTCTTAGTATTTATGGCAGGTTTTTACTTTGCATATATGATTTGTATTTTAATGATTATTTATGGTATTTTGTTTGCGATAGTAACTTATAAAAAAGAAGTGCATAAAACAATTTATTCTTTATTAGCTTGTCTAATAATGGGATGTATTGGATT
>CACYBN010000045.1 GCA_902772675.1 uncultured Erysipelotrichaceae bacterium | reverse complement strand
TAGTATAATATTTGCACTTATATCTTTTGTAATAGTTACTATTCTTAATAAAGTAAGGGATAATACTAAGATTAATAGGAATGAAGAATTCGACAAAATAGATGAAGAAATTAAAAAAACTAAACATAAAAAATAGTCTTTTAATGGCTCTTTTTTTTTGATATAATTTAAGTATCATGATTATAGAATCGGAGTGATATTATGGCTAATGAGAGAATAGTGTATAAATCTCAGGAAATTTATGATACTATTGATATTCTTAATAATTTGATTTCTATATTACAAAATGATATTCAAGGAATCTTGAATTATTTTTCAATACTTAAAGAACTTGATTTGTTTTCTGATGGATTGGATTCTTTGAAAAAGGAAACTGATATACTTATAGAGAGAAGAAATAATTTAGCTAATATTATTAAAAACCATGATGATGATTTAATTAATTTTGAAAATTTACAAAAAGATTTTATATTAAAATATGATAGTAATTCTCTTAATAGTTTAAATAATGGATATACTGGTGATAAAGTAGTAATAGATTCTATAGATGTTTTTGATGTAATAAAAGGTAAGAAGATTAAAACATCTGAACTTAAAGAAATTGTATTTGAGTTTAATTATGATAAAAAATTAGAGATTTTAAAGCAATTATTTAGTAATAGTGTATCTTTAGAAAACTTGTTAACTGATAGTGATAAAGCAAATATACTTGCTTATGACTTAAAGAAAATACTGCATGATGATACTGCAGTAATTTCAGATGTTTCAACTCAAGATGAAAAAGATTTACAAAAGAACTTCTTGAACTCTGTTGTTGAAGATTCACAGTTGTTTAAAGATATAGATAATAAATCTTTTTTAAGAGGTTCTTCTTATTTAGGAACAGTTGCTAAAAAGAATAAGATTACTGTTGGAGATTTAGTAATAGATGATAAAAACTCTGATTTGTTTGTATCTTCATTAAAAGAATTATATGCTGATGATTTAATACCAAATGATGATTTAGAAAATGTAAGAGGATATTTAGATAATATAGCAAAAATAAATAATATTACTATTGGTGAACTTCTTTCAAGTAATAAGTATTTATCCTCTATAAAAGGAGGACGTCAATAATGGAATTAAAAGTTAAATATGATGAATTAGAAGAGATTGGAAAGTTTTTAACTTCTAAAAGTAATGAATTGAATACTTGTTTTGATAATTTAAAGTCTATAATTAATAGTATTGATGACGGGTGGAAAGGTAAAGATAGTGAAACTTTTGTAAAAGAGGCAAATGAATATATGGATAAAAAGGAAGACTCTTTTAAAAAAGTTGAAGATATGGGAAAGATATTAACTGTTATTTCAAATAATTATAAAAATAAGGATCGTGAATGGGCTAATGCTGTAAAAGAGGGTGAACTTTTATAATGAATATTGAAATATATGAGAACAAGTTTCAGGATACTATTGATAGATTAGATAAAGAAATCTATAACTTAGAAAAAATAAGTAATAGTATAGATGATAAGTTAAAAACTATTAATAATGATAATATATGGAGTGGAGATGCTCAAAAAACTTTTTTAAATTATTATCAAAGTGTAAATAAAGAAATTCCTGATATAATTGATAAATTTAAAAGTTATAGTACTTTTTTGAAAAAGACTTTAGATAATTATATTAATTCAGTAAATGTTAATGATAGTGATGTAGATAAAAATGGTGAAAATTTAAATATTGTTTAAAAGGAGGAGTAAAAATGTCGACATATTTTTCTAGTATTTATAAAAAATATTATGATAAGTTGTCTTCTTGTAATTTAGATTCAGAATGCTCTTTAATACAAGATAAAATTAATAGTTTATATGCGACTTCTTCAAAACTCGAAGATAGTATTACTACTTCTTCTTGGGATGAGTTAGGACATGATTATTTATTAGGTCAAGTAATTCCATCTTTTAATAGGACAATAAATGTTTTCAGAGATAATATTGAAAATAAATTAATTATGGCTTATCGTATGGCTAAAAAAGAATTATATCCTCTTTTAGTTAATTTAAAAGATAAAGATAAAGAATACGATGATAAAAAGAAAGAAATTGATGAAGAAAATGGTAATATAGATGAGAATAAAGCAAAACTTAATTCTATTATCAATGAGATGAAATCATTAATTGAAAAGATAGATGATAAGATAATCGAGATTAGATATTTAAATAATATTAAAGATTTGGATAGTAATGATATAGTTTCAGCTCTTGCATCTATAACAAGCAATACTACTACTCCTAGTGTAAGTAAAACACTTAAGACTACAAGCATATCTAAAAGTATGTCTACAAATATTAT
>CACYBN010000044.1 GCA_902772675.1 uncultured Erysipelotrichaceae bacterium | reverse complement strand
TTAAATGAATTAGTTGGACTAGAAAAAGTAAAGAAATCTCTTAATGATTTAGTAGATTTAATTACTTTAAAAAATAAGACTAAAGATGATTTAAAAATAAATAATGTTAATCTACACATGGTATTCTTAGGTAATCCAGGTACTGGTAAAACTACAGTAGCTAGATTGATATCTGATATTTTATATAATTTAAAATATATAAAACAAAATAAATTAATAGAAGTATCTTCTAAAGACTTAGTAGCAGAATATGTGGGTCAAACTGCAGTAAAAACTAGTAATGTAATAGAAAAAGCTATGGGTGGAATTCTATTTGTAGATGAAGCTTATTCTTTAGCTAGTAAGAATGATCAAAATTCTTATAACGCAGAAGCAATAGCTACTTTAATTAAAGCTATGGAAGATCGTCGTGATGAACTAGTAGTTATATTTGCTGGTTATACTAAAGAGATGCAAGATTTCTTAGATTCAAATTCTGGTATAGTTTCAAGAATTGGATATACTTTAGAATTTGATGATTATACAAATGATGAATTAAAACAAATATTTACTCAAATGGTTACTAAAGCAGGATTTATTTTAGGAGATGGAGTATTAGATAGAGTAGATGAATTAATAAATGAGAATAGAAATACTAAAAACTTTGGTAATGCTAGATTTATAAGAACTGTTTATGAAAAAACTGTTATTAATCATGCTACTAATACTAAGAATAAGACTGGTAATAAAGTATTAAAGACTATTACTAAAGAAGATATTACATACTAAAAAAGAACTTATGAGTTCTTTTTTTAATCGTTAGATAAATTATCGAAGTATCCTTGAATAAATACTACTGGAGTTCCTTTATCACCTGAGCCACTAGTTAAGTCACATAAAGATCCAATTAAATCTGTTAATCTTCTAGGAGTAGTTCCTTCAGTAATCATTTGTCCTTTTAAATCAGCTTCTTTATTTCTTATTTCTTTTTTAATAGCTTCTTTTAAAGCGTCTCCTTCAAGATTTGGGAATTTATTATCAGATACATATTTTAGTTTAATTTCGTTAGGAGTACCAATTAATCCACTAGTATGAGCTGGAGAAACTACTGGATCTGCTAGTTCCCAAATACCACCAACTGGATCTTTGAAAGCTCCATCTCCATAAACCATTACTTCAATAGTTTTACCAGTTTTTTCTTTTAATATTTTTTGTATTTCTTCTACTAAAGTTTGTCCAGTTTGTGGAAATAATTTTAATCTTTCTTCAGTAGATTTATTAGATCCTAATAAACCATATTTTTCATTATATCCAGAACCATTAACTGGAGCATTTAATATTTCAAATAGTCCGTATACTTTAGCTCCATTTTGTTCTAATACCTTTTTAGTTTTTAATCTAGTATGTATATCACAATTAATTACATTTTTAGTATAATTTAATATTTCTTTTTCATTATTAGAAAGAATAAATACTGGTTCACATCCTTCATCTTTAATTAAATCTCTATAGAAATGAATCATATTAATTCCAGTAAATGGATGTATCCAATCTCCAAAAGTTTCTTCATATTCTTCTTCAGTAATAACACTTCCTAAAGTATATTTACTATTATCTAATTTATCTTCATCTAATATACCATTACCAACTTCATCTGATGGAAAAGATAGTAATACATATAATTTTTTTGTGCTTCTAGCAATTCCTTTTAGAATTAAAGAAAATCTATTTCTTGATAGAATAGGGAAAACTATTCCTAATTCTTCAGGGTTATTAAACTTATTTTTAATATCAGTAGCTATATCATCTACAGTGGCATAATTTCCTTCTGCTATACCAACAACTGCTTCAGTAATTGCAACTATATCTTTATCATGAAATTCAAACCCTTCTGATTCTTTAGCGTTTAATATAGAATCTACTACTATATTTTTTAAATCTGCATTTTCTTTGATGATAGGTGTACGTATACCACGTACAACAGTACCTATTGTTCTCATTTTATCAATCCTTTCAATTTAATTTTATCAAATATATTTAATTATTTATAGAATTTAAATAAAAAAATATCTATGTTATAATTAATATAGATAATATAGAAGGTGAATATATGAGAATAGGCGTTTATATAGGAAGTTTTAATCCTGTACATGTTGGTCATTTACATGTAGCTAACTATTTAATAGAAAATGACTATGTAGATAGAGTATTATTACTAGCTACCCCTAATTATTGGCATAAACAAAATTTAATAGATATTGTTCATAGAGAAAATATGCTTAAATTCTTTGAAAATGAGTCAATACAAGTAGATACTATTCATAATAAGTATACTTACACTCATGAGATATTGGATGCTTTAGAAAGAGATTATCCAAATGATGAATTCTACTTAATATTAGGATCTGATAATCTAGAACATTTAGATAAATGGGTAAAAATAGATGAAATATTAAAAAGAAAAATTATAGTACTTAATAGAGGTAATTATAATTGTCCAGTTGATAGTACGAATATGATATTTGTAAATGATTTTAATTATATAAATATATCTTCAACAGAGATAAGAAATAATATGGATACTAAGTATTTACCTAAAGATGTATATGATTATATAAAAAGAAATAACTTATATAGTAGGTGATTATATGAGAAATATAAATAAAATAAAATTATATATTAATAAGAATGATAAAAGTATAGAAGTAGGAAAGAAACTAGAAGATGAATTAATAAGAAATGGATTTACTTTACTAGAAGAAGATGCTGATTTAAATATATCAATTGGTGGAGATGGATCATTTCTTAGAATGGTAAAAAATAATAATTTTAATTCTAATACTTATTATATAGGGATTAATAGTGGTACTTTAGGATTCTTACAAGAAATTAATATTGAAGATTGTCTAGATTTTGTAAAAAGATTAAATAATAATGATTATAAAATTGAAGAGATATGTTTACAAGAAACTAAAGTAATAACTGATCAAAAAGAATTTTCTTTTAATAGTTTAAATGAAGTAGTTATAAGAAATAGTAGTCTTGATCTAATTGAAGCTAAAGTTTTTGTAGATAAAGAATATTTAGAATCTTTTACTGGAGATGGATTATTAATAAGTACAAGTACAGGTAGTACTGCTTATAATTTATGCTTTGGAGGTAGTATCGTCTATAATACTTTAAAGACTCATAGTATTACACCAATAGCTCCTTTAAATAATAAAGCTTATAAGAGTTTAACTAACAGTATTGTCCTACCAGAAGATAAAGATATAGAAATAGTTCCTAAAATAGGATATAAAGATTTTTATATTCAAGTAGATGGACGTAAAGAAGTAATAAATGATGTTAAAAAGATAGAAATTAAAATAAGTGATAAGACTATAAAATGTTTAAGAATGAAAGATTATCATTTTATAAAAATAGTAAATGACAAGTTATTAGAAAAATAATCCACATTAAATGTGGATTATTTTTATGATATAATTGTTATAGTAGGTGGAATATGAAAGATAATGAATTTTTAGCAATTAATGATAATGATGAACAAGTGAAATGTGAAATTATTCATATATTTGAATTTAATAATAATAGTTATATTATTTATACTGATAATAAATTAGATGAAGATAATGACTTAAATATTTTAGTATCTAGATATGAAATTATTAATAATGAATTAATTCTTTATGATGTAGAAACAGATGAAGAATGGGATTATATAGATAAAGAATGGAGTAAATATAATGCTTTTTAATGATAAATATAAAATAAGAATATATCTAGGTATAGATGAATTATCTGATACATATTATTTTAGAAAAGCATCTTTATACAATGGAAAAAGAATGTATAAAATGGGACAAAAACGTATAAAAGGTGCTTTAGAAAATGGAGAATTATTATTAGATGATTTAAAACAAGTAAGAGATACTGTTTTTGTATTAGATGACTATAATGAAATATTAAAATATACTAAAAAGCCGTTAAAAATTAAAAGAAAAAGAACAAGAATGACTGCTTTAGGAGTAGCAGGTGTATTATTAGTTTCTTGTATAGCAAATGGATTTAATAAAGATGAAAAAGAAAATGTTACAGAAATAAATCCACCAGCTCAAGCAGTATCATATACTGAAGAAGAAAGTGAAACTGTTCCAGTAGTAGAAGAAACAGTACAAGTTGCTAGTGATATTACTACTATTAATAAAGAAGATCAAAGTTCTAGTGATAAAGTTACAACTGTAGAAATGAATTATTCCGAATCTATAAATAAATATGCTGAAATGTATGGAATAGATCCTTTGATAATAAGAGCAATTATTTGTCAGGAGAATCCATATAATCAATCTTATTATGATGGAGCTTATGCTCATGGTTTAATGCAAATAGAAGATGGTATTTTTGGACCTAATGATACTATTGTAGCTTTTAATCATATAACTGGAGATTATGATAGAACAACTGTAGATTATAATAGAATTGATACTGATCCTGATTATGCTATTAAAATAGGTACAGAATTATTTGCTAATAATTTAGCTATATTAATCTCTACTTATGGAGAACAATTTAGAGATGGTGATATGATAACTATAGCAATATCTTCTTATAATGAAGGTATTACTGCCACTTTAAATGCCTGTGAAGGAACTAGTGATTTAAGTACTGTTATTAATAGACTTAATGAACATCAGGGAGGAACAAATGATTATGCTTATGGAGTATTAAGCTATATCGAAGATGGTTCTACTTTAACGGTATCTACTAAAAATTATACTTTATCTACAGTACTAGATAATACTACTGTAAATGAATTTCATAAATAAAAAAGAGATTTAATCTCTTTTTTAATTTAATTTCTTATCTTTTTTAAAACATTTATATATAAATAATTCTATTCCTATAATTATTAAAACAAATATAATCATATATTCTATATTATTCATAAATAGTAATGGAATAACTACTATAGATCTAATAAAAGATTCTATTATTTGATAGATTAAATTATAATGAGTTGGATCCATTCCATTTCTATTTTCAAAATATATTTTATTAACTGATTGATTTTGCATCTTTTTAATTATACCTTCAATAAAATATATTACTAATATAAAATAATTTAATAAGAATAATTTAGTAATAGATATAATTATAAATAATAGGGAACTAATAAAAAAATAGTTCTTTTTCTTTATTAATTTTCCATATATTATGATAAATACTATTATAGCTATATTACTAATCGCATTAATTGAGCCTGCTAAAACATATGAATTATGAATATTAATAGCTATATATATTGGAAATATAAATGCTAATAGATTAGTTAATTCATATAGAGAAAAAGCTATATAATTTCTTTTATCATATGTTTTTAAATGTTTAATAAGTTCTATCTTAGTATTAGTACTTTTATAATTAATTTTAATTAATGGAATAACACTTATAAATAGTAATACTGAAGATATAATAGTAAGAGTTAACATATTTAAATCATCTAATAGAAAAGCACCAACATAACCTGCAAAAATAGATGATAATTCTGATACTATCATTAATATACTAAATATTTCAGAAGTATTCTTTTGAGGCATAATATTAGTTATATAGAATCTTCTAGATACCCAATATCCTCTTCGATAGATTGAATATAATAAAGCTATTAAAAATATATATGAAATACTATTAGTTATATTATTTAATATTATTTGTAAAACTATAAAAGAAAATATTCCTATATACATAACAATAGAGTATTTATATTTTTCTCCAATAATTACAAATATATAAGAAAAAAATAAAGCAAAGAAATTTTCAAATAAATAGAATAATAATATAGATCTAATATTAAATCCATTTTTAAATAGATATAATGATATAAATATTTCTATTAATGATCTAGCAAATGTAGATATAAAAGAGAATATATTAAATTTAATTTGATCTTTCTTTTTATTTTTCATTTTTTTCACCATAAGTATTATATCATCTTTTTTTTATTAGATAAATTAGATATAATTATTATAGAATGAATAAATATATGGAGGATTATTTATGGCAGAAGATAATAAAAATGTAAATACAACTGCAGCTAAAGCTGAAACTGATAATATAAAAGAAAATGTAACTAAATCTGTTACTGATGTAGTTAAAGATGCAATACAAAAAGTAGAAGAAAAGAAAGATGAAGTTACTTATATAGAAACTAATACTAATGCTAAAAAAGATGGACAAAGAGTATGTCCTGGATGTGGAGCTTCTCAAATAGTATTTAATCCTAAAACTGGTAAGTTAAAATGTGTATATTGTGGTACTGAGTTTGAAGGAGAAAAAGCTGATAACGTAGTTACTGATTTAAAAAATTTAACTGGAGATGTAAGAGGTACTGGTGCATCTGACATAAAAGCATCTGAAAATGATGTTATTACCTTAGAATGTGGTGGATGTGGAGCTCAAGTAGTTATTGATACTGCAAGTGCTACTCATGCAAGATGTCACTGGTGTAGAAGTATTTTAACTATAGATAGAAAAATTGAAAATGGTGCAGTACCAGATGTTTTATTACCTTTCTCTGTTAAGAAAGAAGATGCTGAAAAGAAAATTAGAGAATTCGTTGAAAAAAGAAAATTCTTTGCACATCCTAAATTTAAACAAGAATTTACTACAAATAATATAATGGGTGTTTATTTTCCATATATGTTAGTAGATGCTAATGCCCATGCCTATTATAAAGGCGTTGGAGAACATCAAACTAGAATGTATTATGTTGGCAGTGGTGATCATCGTGAAGCTAGATATGATGCTGATGCCTATAATGTAATGAGAGATTTCGATATAACAATAGATGACTTAACTATTGAATCTAATGCAGATAGGTTAAATAAAAATAGTAAAGAAAAAACAAATAATATTATTAATGCAATTATGCCATTTGATACAGAAAATTGTATTAAATATGAATCTAACTATTTAGTTGGATTTACATCTGAAAAAAGAGATGTCAATATTGATGATTTATCTTCAAAAGTTACTTCTGAAATAAAAGATGTAACTAAATTTGCAATAAATAATGACTTAAAGAATTATGATCGTGGAGTAAATTGGTCTGAACAAAAAGTTGAAGTCAAAGGTAAACAATGGATTTCTGCTTATTTACCAGTATGGTTATATTCTTATCAAGAAGTTAAGGGAAATGAAAAAGTATTACACTATGTTGCAGTTAATGCAAGAACTTTAGAGACTATGGGAAGTGTTCCTATTAATTTATCAAGATT
>CACYBN010000043.1 GCA_902772675.1 uncultured Erysipelotrichaceae bacterium | reverse complement strand
TTCTAATTCTTCTTCTTTCTTTTTCTTCTTTTTTGCCATAAATATCTCTCCTTGATATCCTACATAATAATTATATCTTAAATAAGAATAAAAAAAAAGTTCATAAAGAACTTTTTACATTTTAATAATTTCTATTTTGTAAGAAAGGAGGTAATGCATATTCATCATATCCAGAATCATCATCGTCATCTTCATCAAGTACTGGAATTTCTTCTTCTTTCTTAACAACTGGTGCTGGTGTTTCAACAACAGTTTTCTTAATTACTGGTTCATTTACTGGATATTCTTGATTCTTTGTATTCTTATCAAATCCAGTAGCTATAACTGTAACTATTACTTCATCAGTTAAATTTTCATTAATAACAGATCCAAATATTGTATTGATATCTGTATTAGCAGCAGCTCTAACTACTTCAGCAGCTTGCTCTGCTTCAAATAAAGTTAAGTTAATACCACCAGTGATATTTATAATTGCATCAGTAGCTCCTGAAATACTTGTTTCAAGAAGTGGAGATGATACAGCTTGTTTTGCAGCTTCAATAGCTCTTTCTTCTCCCATACCGATACCAATACCAATAATAGCATTTCCAGAATCTTTCATTACTGCTTTAACATCAGCAAAGTCAAGGTTAACAAGTCCAACTACAGCAATTAAATCTGAAATTGATTGAACACCTCTACGTAATACATTATCTACTTCTTTAAATGCTTCTAACATTGGTGTTGATTTATCTATAATTTCTCTTAACTTATCATTTGGAATAACAATTAAAGTATCAACATGCTTTTTTAATTCTTCTAGTCCAATAAGTGCATTTTGCATTCTCTTACGACCTTCAAAAGTAAATGGTTTTGTAACTATTGCAACTGTAAGTGCTCCTAATTGTTGAGCAATTTCTGCTACTACTGGTGCTGCACCTGTTCCAGTTCCACCACCCATTCCACATGTTATAAATACCATATCAGCTCCTTCAAGAGCTTCTTCTATTTCTTTTTTAGATTCAACCGCTGCTTCTCTTCCTGTATCAGGGCTTCCTCCTGCTCCTAAACCATCTGTCAATGTCGCACCCAAAGCAATTTTTGTCTCAGCTAAAGAATTATTTAAAACTTGTGCATCAGTATTAGCTACTATGAAATCTACACCTTTAACCCCAGATTCTATCATACGGTTAACAGCATTTCCACCACCACCACCGATACCAATAACTTTTATTTTAGCTAATTGATCCATCGCTAAATCACCAAACATAATAAACCTCCTTAATTTTGTAACTACTTAGTTACCGATGAAGAACCACTTTCATAGGCCATCATCTTCTCTATTTGTTCCTTATTAAACATTGAATAAGTCTTATCTCTTAATTTCATTTTTTGATCATAGTATTTTATAATACCTGCTGCACTAGAAAATTTACTATTTCTAATACCTACAATATTTATTGGAATAGTAACCGCACTTATTCCTAAGGTATTCTCTACGACATTGCCAAACCCTGTCATATTTGCTATACCACCTGTAACAATTATATAACTTATTTTTCGGTTTGTTAAGTTATTTATTGCATTTTTAGATAATTTGAGTAGTTCCACAATCCTTGCTTCTATTACTCTTGTAATCTCATCTTGATTAATATTTATCTTCTCATTTTCAGATAATTCTATCTCCATATTATCATTAACATCAGAATATTTACTACTAGCTACAGCATACTTTTCTTTTAAATATTTAGCTGTACCCCTATTAACTTTATAAATATACATAATATCATTATCTACATTTTTGCTTCCTAATGGAATAATATCATTCTTTATTAATATCTTCTTATTAAATATAGAAACATTAGTAGTATCTTCTCCAATATTAATAACTGCACCAAAAGCTTTATCATTATCTTTAGTAGATCCTAAATAATAGTCACCAATACTTCCAAAAGCAATATCTACTATATCTATTCCACAATCTTCAAATACCATCATAAATGGATAAAGATTCTTTTTAGGAACTACACCAATAACTGCTTTTACTCCTAATTTTTTACCTACCATTCCTTTAGGATCAAATACATTCTTTTTATCATCAACGCTAAATACTATTGGCATTACACAAACAAGTTCATCATCTTCTTCATAACTACCAACAACAGCATTTTCTAACGCTTTATTAATATCTTTTCCACCAATTGGAGAATTTTCTCCTTTAACTACATAACTACCAGAAACTATCTTTAATTTTCTATCACGAGAAGAAACAGTAATAATAGCTTTATTAATTCTAATACCTATTTGTTTTTCTATATCATCAATCGCACTATTCAAAGATTCCATTGCTTTTTCTTTATCAACAACTAAACCTTTTTTTATACCATGACACCTTTTTGATGTTGAAGCTAAAACATAAAAATTATCTTCAAATAATTCAGCAACAACAATTTTTACACTGTCACAACCCATGTCTATACTTGTATAAATATTTCTCATAGCTCCTCCATCCTATTTCCTATAAATATTATACTATCATTTAAAAAGACTTGCAAACAAGTATTTCATTAACAAAATAAAAAAAGCATAAAACTATGCTTTTTTATGAGTTATAGTGATTATAAACTATTCTAGAAATTTCTGTAACACTATTTTCAGCACTAGAATAATTACCTGCTCCTACTTCGGATAAAACCACTATTACATAAGTTCCTTTTGGAGAATAAACAATCGCTGCATCATTTGCTACTCCTAAATTAGGTAATTCTCCAGTTTTATTAGCAACACATCCAGAACAAGAAACACCTCTAGGTATTTTATGTGTAGTACCTTGATGTTTTAAATGATCTAGTAATTTATTTGAATAAATAGAATTAACCATTTGACCATTATTAACTTTTTCTAAGAAATTACCAACATCTTGTGCAGATATTATATTTTCTGGTCCAGATCTTAAGAAATATCTATTTAATCTAGTTTGAGAATATCCATTACTAGATGCATAACTATTAACTACTCCCATACCACCAACTATATCTATTAATTCATTAGCTGTTTCATTATTACTTTGTCTAATCATACTTTGAATTCTAGAAGAAACATTTCCTTCAGATATTTGACCTTTATTAATTTTGTCATAAGTAGTTCCTGCTATAAATAGTTTAATAACACTAGCAGAATTCATTGAACTATTAGCATTATAAGAAGCTACTTCTCCATTATTTAAATTCTTAACATAAACTGCCCATTTACCTCTAGGAGCACTAGAAGATATATAATTTTCAATCTTAGCAGTTAATTAAGAATTATTAGTACTTGAACTATTTGAACTATTAGCGCTAGCAGGAATTCTCCATGCCCATAAGAATCTTCCACTTGCATCGCTTGGATATGGATTTGGTCTTTGAATTGCAGATGTACTTCCTGCATTATACCATGTTCCATTTCCAGCATATATTTGTACATGGCCTGGTGATGATCCACCTCCTGGTCCGCTCATTATAACTATATCTCCCGCTTCTAATTGTGAATAATTACTTATTTTAGTCCATCCATGTTTTTCACATATTTCAGATATTCCATATTGAGAATTATAATTAATTTGATTTAATTCTTGTTCAGTAAATACTCCACCTACTAAGAAAGCTGATCCTACAAAAGTTGCACAACATGTTGCCTTTGATGGATTATTTGTTGAATATTTAATATCATTCCATCTAAGTTGATCTAAATCTGTATAGTAAGACCAT
>CACYBN010000042.1 GCA_902772675.1 uncultured Erysipelotrichaceae bacterium | reverse complement strand
TAGGTGATAATATGAGTCAGGGAGTAAAAAGATTATTTCTAGTCTTTGTAGTATTTATAATACAAGTTGTTTTAAGTCTACTAACTATTATATATTTTGCTAATATATCTTTAAAAATAGAAATATTACTAAGAATTTTAGGACTAATATTTGTATTAATAGATTTAAAAAGTAGTAAGAGTACTACTAAAATAATAGATAATATTTTTTGGATTGTATTAGTAATAATAATACCTATATTGGGAGTATTTTCTTTTGTCTTCGTAAGTAATAATTTTTTAAGATCAAAAACAGTTAAAATGATAAGAGATAATAGTGAAAAACAAAATAAATATTTAGTACAAGATGAAAATGTATTAGAAGAAATAGAAAAATTAGATGACTCAGTTTATTCACAATTTAACTATATAAATAAATCAGGATATCTTGTATATAATAATGATAAAATAGATTATTTTAAAAATGGAGAATCAGCTTTTATAAAACTAAAGGAAGATTTATTATCTGCTAAAAAATATATATTTATGGAATATTTTATTGTTAATTTAGGTAAGATGTGGAATGAAATATTAGAAATATTAGTTAAAAAAGTAAATGAAGGGGTAGAAGTAAAAGTTATATATGATGATGTTGGCTCTATTAATGGATTACCAGATAATTATGATAAAGAGCTTGAAAATCTAGGAATTAAATGTATTTCTTTTAATGTAGTAAACCATTTCTTCTCAGCTTTTTTAAATAATAGAGATCATAGAAAAATAACTGTAATAGATGGAATAATCTGTTATACTGGTGGAATTAATATCGGAGATGAATATATAAATTATAAAGAAAGATTTGGATATTGGAAAGATAGTGTAGTTAGAATTGAAGGAGAAGTTACTTGGAATTTTACAGTTGCTTTTCTAAGTATGTGGAAAAGTATTAGGAAATTATCTAAACCAGTATTATCATATAAGCCAAAGTATGGTAAAACTAATAATGATGGATATATATCTTTATATTGTTCTAATCCGTTAAAAAAAGAATCTGTTGGAGAAAATGTTTATTTAAATATGATAAATCAATCAAAGAAAAGTATTTATATATTAACTCCATATTTAATAATAGATAATAATCTAATAAAAGCTTTTATTTTAGCTAGAAAAAGAGGAGTATGTATAAAAATAGTTACTCCTGGAGTTCCTGATAAAAAGATAGTTTATGATGTAACAAGATCATATTATAAGAATCTGTTAGAGAATGGTATTGAAATATATGAGTATTCTTCTGGATTCTTACATAGTAAAGTCTTTTTAGTAGATGATAAAATATCTACGGTAGGTACTATTAATTTGGATTATAGAAGTCTTGATATGCACTTTGAATGTTCAAGTTTCATATATAAGAGTAAAGTAATTAAAGATATAAAAAATGATATAGATACAATATTAAGTGTAAGTAGAAAAATAACTATAGAAAATACTAAAACTAATTTTATTAAGAGATTGTATTTAGGATTTCTAAGAATATTTTCTACTATGATGTAGGAGGATAAAATGGAAAAGAAAGATAATGTTGTAAATAAAAGAGCTTTAGTTAAGAAGTTAATTAAGCAAGATATTCCTGGAGAATCAGAAGATGAATTAATAGAAATGTTAATTGATAAGCCGTTATCAATAGATGTAGAAAAACATGAAGATGAGAATATTACTAGAGGAGATAGAATAGCAGATAAAGTAGCAGAAGTAGCAGGTTCATGGCCATTTATTATTGGATTTACTTTGTTTTTAGTATTTTGGGTAGTATTAAATGCTGTTATTTTAGGTACACATGCAATAGATGAATATCCATTTATATTATTAAATCTATTATTATCATGTTTAGCTGCATTGCAAGCACCAGTTATTATGATGAGTCAAAATAGACAAGCTAAAAAAGATAGTTTAAGAAACCAAAATGACTATCAAGTTGATTTAAAATCAGAGTTAATTCTAGAAGATCTTCATGATGATATAAAAACTTTAATAAAAAATCAAAATAAAATTCTAAAATTATTAGAAGATGATATAGATGAATAAAATATTTGATAGATTTAAAAAAATAGTTGATGAAGACTCTTTTAAAAAGATAAATAAAAGTACAATTTTAGTTATCGGATTAGGAGGAGTTGGGGGTTATGTTGTTGAGAGTTTAGTAAGATCTGGTATTGGTAAAATCATAATAGTTGATAAAGATACAGTAGATGAAACTAATATAAATAGACAAATAATAGCATTGAATTCTACTATTGGTTTAAATAAAACAGATGAATTTGAAAAACGAATAAAAGATATTAATCCTGATTGTGAAACAAAAAAAATAACAGATTTTATATTAAAAGATAATATAGATCTATTATTTGAAGAAAAAATAGATTATCTTGTTGATGCGTGTGATACAACAACTACTAAGAAACTAATTATTGATGAATGTCTAAAAAGGGATGTTCCATTTATTACTTGCATGGGAACTGGTAATAGATTTGATCCATCTAAATTAGAAATTATAGACATAAGAAAGACATCAAATGATCCTTTAGCTAGAATAATTAGAAAATATGTAAAAGATATGAAGATTAATAAAAAAGTAATGTGTCTATGCTCGAAGGAAATACCTGTAAAAACAGGAGATTATACTCCAGGCAGTACAGCATTTGTTCCTCCATCAGCAGGTCTATTAATAAGCAGTTATATAATAAGAGAAATAATAAAAAAATAAGAGGTAACTCTTATTTTTCTTTTAATAATAATCTAATACTAGAATATAAATATTCTTTATATTCATCAATTTCTAATGGAATCTTTTTAGTTATAGATGAATAAATTGATGCAGAAGCTAATTCAATAATCATATAAAATGTGACTATTGGATTTTTTAATTTTATATTACTTTTTTCATATGCTTTCATAAAATAAGTTTGAATGCTATCTTCATCATCGTTGATAAAATTATCAAATTTCTCTTCTATATATCCTAAAGAGATATCTTTTCCAATTAAATTCATAAGCAGTGGAGAATTTTTTAAAGTATTAATAATATGATCAATTACTGAAATTATTTTATCATCTAGATTTTTAATATTTTTATTTTGAGTTTCTTTAATCGCAGAATCTAATAATTCTTTAGATTTTAGTACTATTATGTCGTTTTGTAATTCATATTTATTTTTGTAATACAAGTAAAAAGTACCTTTAGCTACATCTGCTTTATCAGTAATATCTTGAATAGAAGTATTATTAATACCTTTATTCATAAATAATTCAAATCCCGAATTAAGTAATCTTTCTTTCTTTTGTAATTTCTCTTTATCTATATTATTCATTTCACATCACAAAATGATTTTATAATAATATTTTTATTTAGTCAATCGGTATTGACCAATAGTCATTTTGGTGTTATGGTATATATTGTTGATAAAGGAGGTTATTATGAAAAAATTATCTAGTTTTATAAGTAATCATAAAAAATTAATAATTATAATTACTTTTATTCTTTTAATACCTTCAATAATTGGATATAAACTAACAAAAATAAATTATGATATTTTAGTTTATTTACCTGAAGATATAGAAACTATGAAAGGACAAGAAATATTAACTAATGATTTTGGAGTTGGTGCATATTCTTTTGTAATAGTAGAAAATATGCAAGCTAAAGATTTGTTAAATCTAGAAGAACAAATTAAAGAGATCGATCATGTAGGAGCTGCTATTTCATATGCAGATGTATTAGGTACAACTATTCCTAAAGAAATGTTACCCAAAGAGTTAATTAATAAAATATCAAAAGATAATGTTGATGTTATTGCAGTTACATTTGATACATCTACATCAGCTGAAGAAACTCTAAATGCAATAGAAGAAATAAGAGATATAACTGATAAAAATGTATTGGTTGGTGGAATGAGTTCAATGGTATTAGATACTAAGAATGTAGCTAATTCTGAAATATTGATTTATGTAACTTTAGCAGTTTTATTATGTTTAATTGTTTTATCTCTATCTTTGGATTCTTTTGTAGTTCCAATTCTATTACTTGCAAATATTGGAATAGCTATTCTATTTAATATGGGTACAAATATATTCTTAGGTAATATTTCCTATATTACAAAAGCTATAAGTGCAGTATTACAATTAGGTGTAACTACAGACTTTTCTATCTTCTTATATAAGAGATATCAAAATGCTAAAAAGACTAATAATACTAAAGAAAAAGCAATGAGTGAAGCCATATCTGATACTTTTAGTTCAGTAACAGGTTCTTCTTTAACTACAGTAGCAGGTTTCTTAGCTTTATGTACAATGCAACTTACCTTAGGTAAAGATATAGGTATAGTAATGGCAAAAGGAGTAGTATTTGGAGTATTATGTGTTCTAATAGTATTTCCTGCATTATTGCTATTCTTTGATAATTTAATAGAAAAAACTAAACATAAAGAATTAAATTTAAAATTTAATAAGATAAAAAGTTTTAGTTTAAGATTTCCATATTTGATTTTTATAATATTCTTATTATTATATTATCCTTTCTATTATGGTAATAAAAATGTAGATGTCTATTATGATTTAGATGATTCTTTACCTGATACTCTAGAAAGTAGTATTGCAAATGAAAAGTTAAAGAAAGATTTTGAATTAGTAAATACAGAAATGATATTAGTAGATTCATCTATTAAGAATGAAGAAATATCTAAAATGATAAATGATATAGAAAAAGTAGATGGAATTAATCTTGTAATAAGTGCTAATAAATTAGAATCTATGGGATTTAATTCTGAAATGTTACCCAATAAAATTCAAAAGATGTTATATAACGATAAATATCAATTGATAATAATAAATTCAATTTATGAAACAGCAAGTGATGAATTAAACGAACAAGTATCAACTATTAATGGAATAATAAAAAAATATGATAAGAATGGAATAATTGCAGGAGTAGGACCTTTAACTACAGATTTAGTTCATATTTGTGATGAAGATTTTAAAAATGTTAATTTTACTTCGATTGGAGTAATATTCATTATTATGTTATTTGTACTTAAATCTATTTCATTACCAATAATATTAATAATTACTATAGAATTTGCTATATGTATAAATTTAGGTATTCCATATTATTCTGTAACTGAATTACCATTTGTAGCTTCAATAGTAATAGGTACAATTCAATTGGGAGCTACAATAGATTATGCTATTCTTTTAACTAATAAATATTTATCAAAAAGAAAGACAGGAACTAATAAAGAAGAATCTATTAAATATGCTTTGGATAATTCTATAGAATCAATATTTGTAAGCGGATTATGTTTCTTTGGAGCTACTTTTGGTGTAGGAATATATTCTAAATTATCTTTAATTAGTTCTTTATGTAATCTTATGAGTAGAGGAGCAATTATTAGTATGTTGGTGGTAATTATCATACTTCCAAGTTTATTATATATTTTTGATGGAATTATAACTAAAACGACTTTAGGTTTTAAGGGAGGTCTTAAAAATGAAAAAAATAATTAAAAATATAGCTGTTTGTTCAATGACATCAATTATGATTGTCAGCAGTATTCTTCCAGTATATGCATCTAGTAAAACTGAAGTAATTTATTCAAAAAGAAATAGTGATGGATCTGTAAATAAAAATATTGTCAGTGAACATATAACTGGTACAAGTGAAGATAAATCAATATTAGAAAATATTTTAAATGTTAATAATAATGATATTTATACTAAAAAAGGAGATATTTTAAAGTGGACTAGTGATGATGTTTATTATCAAGGTACTACCAAAAAAGAATTACCAATTAGTATGAAGGTTAAATATTATTTAAATGGAGAAGAAAGAAATCTTAAAGATATTTTAGGTAAATCAGGTAATATTAAAATAGTTATTAAATATATAAATAATTTAAAAAATGTTGTTGATATAAATAATAAAACCGAAATATTATATACACCATTTGTAATAAGTACTGGTTTAATATTAGATAATTCTAAAAATACTAATATAAAAGCTAATAATGGTATTGTAACTACTAATGGAACTAATTCTATTTTAGTAGGAATAAATGCTCCTGGATTATATGAATCTTTAAATATAGATAAACTAAAAGGAATTGATACTTTTACAGTAGAATATAAAACAACTGAATTTAGTTTACCTACTATATACTCTGTAGGAACTCCTAAATTATTAGATTCTAGTGATTTAGATATATTTGATAAAGCAGATGATTTATATAAGAAAGTAGATAAATTAGATAAAGCTACTAAACAAATTGAAGATGGGTCTAAATCATTAGATAATGGAATAGCTAGTTTAGAGCAAGGCATGAAAGAACTTAATGAAGGTTTAAAACAAGAAGATGCTGGAATTAAACAAGCATATGATAAATTAGATACTTTAATATCTTCTTTAGAAAGCAGTTTAGAATCCGCTGTTGAAAATGGTAATACATTAGATGAAAAAACCTTAGATAGCATAGCTAAATCAGCAAGTGAAAAAGCAGTAGAAAGCATAATGACAGATGAATATACAAATAGTATAAAGCAAGCAGCAAAAAAAGAAGTTGATTCTAAATTTACTGATTCTTATAAAGATGCTATTGGTAAAAAAGCATATCAAGATGCAGTAGAAAGTATGAAAGAACAAGGTATAACTGATGAGCAAACTCTAGATTTGATTGGAAAAACAGCATATCAAACAGCAATATCTACAGCATATCAAACTGCTCTTCAAACAGCACAAGAAACTGCTATAAATACAGCAAAAGATACAGCTGGTAAAGTATCTTATAATACAGCTTATAGTATTGCTTCAAAAGTAGCTGATCAAGTAGCAGCAGAGGCTAAGAAAACTACTAAAGAGAAAATAACAACTATAGATGGATATTTAAATCAATTAAAAGAAGGACTTAATACTCTACATGATGGAACTTCTAAATTATCATCTGGAAGTGATAAATTAACTTATGGTAGTCAAAAATTGAAAGAAGGATCTAATACTTTATATTCAGGTATTAAAGAATATAATGATAATGGAATAGCTCCAATTGTTAATTATGTTAATAATGAAATAAAGCCAAATCAAGCAAAAGTAGAAAAACTATTAAAACTATCTAATTCTTATAAGACTTTTGATTCATTAAAAGATGGAATAGATGGTTCTACCAAAATAGTAATGATGATTGATGGACAAGAAAAAGAAACTAAGACTACTGTTAAAGTTGAAAAAGCTTCAGAGAAAGAAACTTTTTGGGATAGAGTAAGAAAATTCTTAAATAATTTATTTTAATAAAGCGAATTAATTCGCTTTTTTATTTTATTGAAAAATGATATAAATATAATAGGAGTGATAATATGAGAAAAAAGAATAAAAAGGAAAATAAAGTATTAGAATTTCTATCAAATAATTTTTTAACATTTCTTGTATATGCAATTATAGGTTGGATTTATGAAGTACTATGGTTTATTGTAGTAAGACATAAATTTGTTAATAGAGGATTTTTATATGGACCATATTTACCTATATATGGTTTTGGAATGTTAATATTACTATTATTATTGAAGAAAGTATTAAAGAAAAAACATTTATTTACTGAAAATAAATATGTATATCCATCAATTTTATTTGTCTTCTTATTTATATTTATAACAGTAGTAGAATATGGAATTTTTAGAATAAAAAAATTATTAACTTTTTTATTATTCTTTTGGCCATATCTATTTATATATATATTAATTACTATAATATTTATAACTATAGTAAAAAAATATATGGATAAGAAAACTCAAAAGAAGATTGATTTAACTCCAATAATAATATTTATATTAATATTTGTAATAACTACAGTAATTGAATATACTGCTCATATTATTTTAGATAAAGGACTTAATATTATTCTTTGGAATTATAGTAATGATTTCTTAAATATCAATAGTAGAGTATGTTGGGATGCTTCAAGAAACTTTGCAATTGGAGGCACAGTATTACTATATTTTGTTCAACCAATTATAGAAAAGAAATTAGATACTAAACAACCTAAAAAGAAATATCTTTTATCAGGATTATTAGGTATAATAGTACTTATTGATTTATTAATTACAGTTATTGGGTGATTTTTATGAATATTGCTTTATCTACTGATAAGGAAATTAGAAAATTTTATAATAGACTTTATTTATATAAGTCTATTTTTTATAAAGGAATTAAATTTAGATCAAATACAAAAGATGTAGATTTAAAAAATATTATAAAAGCTTTAAATATAAAAAAGAGAAAAGAAAGAATTGCTTTTATTTATGATACTGCATGTAAAAAAATTGATGATTTAAATAAAGGTATTAATATATGTGGATTTAAAAATGGACAATGTTTTGTTCAACAAAAAAAAGATAATGGAAAATATGATGGTTGTTGTAGGCGTTGCAAATATAATAATCATGGATGTACTACAAGTAATTTAGCTTGTAAATTATTTAATTGTTCAGAAGTAAAAGACAGATATAAAGTATATAAATATGAAGATATAAAAATATTGAAATTACTTAATTTAAGACAAAGAGAACTAGTAAGAAGTGATTATTTTTCTACTAGAGAAGAAGTTTTAAAAGATCTATATTCTAGAAGTTTTCTTTATTCTGTAACTAAAAAAGCAATAAGACAAGCTAAATGGAACTTTTTAAAAAAATAGGAGTGTTAGTGTGATATTAAACATAATATTATTAGTTATTGGATTTGTAATACTAGTCAAGGGAGCAGATTAGTTTGTAGATGGAGCCACTTTAATTGCACATCAAGTTGGTGTTAGTCAAAGATTGATATCTTTAACTGTAGTTGCTTTTGGTACATCTCTACCTGAATTAGTTACATCAGTAACTGCAAGTATTAAAGGTGAATATGATATAGCTATTGGAAATATAGTAGGAAGTAATATATTTAATATTGGAGTTGTTTTAGGACTTCCAGTTATGTTATTTGGAGGTATAGTAGCTGTTAATTTTAACTATTTAGATATATTTGTAATGTTATTAGCAGTAGTTCTACTATTTATATATTCTTTTATAGATAAAAAGATTAGATGTAGTGAAGGTTTATCTCTTTTAGTTTTATTTTTTATATATTATATTTACATAATATTTTTGTAAAAATTTTAAAAAAATAGCACTCTAGTATTGACTTTGCTAATTTATAGTATTATTATTAAATTGTAAGAAGAAATAAGGTTAATCTTTTTACAGGTATTTATATTATATTTTACAAAGGAGCTGATATTTATGATGTTAATGCCTAGAGATAACTTTAATATTTTTGATGATGTTTTTGAGGATCCATTCTTCCGTGGACCTGAACATGGAAGAGGTCATAGACCACCAGAAGAAAGACTAATGAGAACTGATATAAAAGATAAAGGTGACAACTATGAAGTACAAGTTGAATTACCAGGATATAATAAAGATAATATTTCAATCAATATTGAAGATGGATATTTAAATATTCATGCTAAGATTGAAAAAAATGAAGAAAAGAAAGATGATGAAAAATTTGTAAGAAAAGAAAGATTCTATGGAGAATGTTCTCGTAGTTTCTATATAGGAGAAGATGTATTAGAAGACTCAATCAAAGCTAAATTCACTGATGGTATTCTAACTATTGATATTCCTAAAAAACAAATCGAAGACAAAAAGACAAGTAAATGCATAGAAATAGAATAGGAAAAAGTCTCTTATGAGACTTTTTTTGTGTTATAATTTTATTAGGTGATAATATGTCTAAAAAGAGAAATAAAAGAAGAAAAAAGACTAATAGTTTAATAGCTTTATTAGTATTTATTTTATTACTTTTAATAATAGTATTTATATTTGTATTTATAAATTCTAAAAAAGTAAATGTTATATTAAAAGAGAATACTGTAGAATTAAATGAAAAGATATTTTCAACAGATTGTGTGGATAAAATTAAAAATGGTAAAGTTGTATCAGATAAAGAACAAATAGATACATCTAAAATAGGTAAAAAAGAAATAATTATTAAGATTAAAGATAAATTTAATAAAGTTAAAGAATATAATTGTATATTTAATGTCGTAGATAGAAAAGCTCCTTTAATAGCATATAAATCTACTTTAGAGACTACAGAGGGTACTAAAATTGATTTATTAAAAGGAGTAACTGCTAGTGATGATTCTAAAGAAGATATTAAAGTAACAGTAGAAGGAGAATATGATTTTAATAAAGCTGGAGAGTATAAATTGGCTTATGTAGCTTCAGATAGTAGTAAAAATGTATCAAGAAAAGAATTCACATTAGTAGTTAAGAAAAAAATTGTTTCTACAACTACTAGTAAAACAGATAAAATAGTTAATTTTACTACTTCTAAAGGTTTTAAAGGTTATACTAAAAATGGAGTTACATATATAGATGGTACTCTTATAGTTAATAAGACTTATTCATTACCATCAACATATGGAAAAGGATTAACTGAGAATTTTACTACTAATTTTAATAAAATGAAGAAAGCAGCATCTGCTGATGGAATAAGTTTAAAAGTAGTAAGTGGTTTTAGATCTTATAGTACTCAAAAATCTATTTATAACAATTGGGTAAAAAAAGATGGTAAAGCAAAAGCAGATACTTATTCAGCAAGAGCAGGATATTCAGAACACCAATCTGGTTTAGCAGCAGATCTAAATCATGTTGGATCAAGTTTTGATAATACTAAAGAAGCAAAATGGTTAGAAGAAAACTGTTATAAATATGGATTTATATTAAGATATCCAAAAGGTAAACAAGGTGTTACAGGTTACATATATGAATCATGGCATTTTAGATATGTAGGTATTCCATTAGCTACAAAATTATATAATAATGGTGATTGGTTGACATTAGAAGAGTACTTTGGAGTAACAAGTAAGTACCAATAGTTAGAAAAAGTGATGTACAATCACTTTTTTTTATTTTAAAAATAGTGGATATATTATAATGGTAATGATAATTATACTTATAAAGTTGCTAGAAAAAGATATGGATCCATCCATGTAAAAGGAAAATCAAATGAGTAGTTTACTATTCATTTTTTTGTTATAATTAATTTGGTGATAATATGGAAGCTGAATTAGAAAATTTAAGAAAAATTGTTGTTAAAAAGAAAATTAGATCTTTTGTAATAGTATTAGCAATTGAATTTGTACTATCATTTGCAATATTTGGATTTGATCTTTCTTTCTTCCCAATATATATATTTATGTTTTTTATACCATTATTCGTATCTTCTTTTGCAGGTAGAAAAGAATATGTAGAATTAGTGGAAAAATTTAAAATGAATGTAGTTCATTCAATTATGAAAAGTGTATTAGGTAATGATACGATATTTGAATTTAATAAAGGTATTCCTAAATCTACAATTGATGATACTGGTATGATGGATACAGGAGATTCTTTTTTATATAATTCTAATGACTATTGTAAAGGATCATATCAAGGAGTTAAATTCGAATTCAGTGATGTTCTAATACAAGAAGAACATACAGATAGTGAAGGAGATTCTCATACAGTAACTCTATTTAGAGGACAATGGTACATATTTGACTTCAATAAACGTTTTAAAGCTCCATTACAAGTATGTGAAAAACATTTTGGTGCTAATAGAACTGGATTTATTTTTAGTAAAAATAGACAACATAAAGTAAAAATGGAAGATGTTTCATTTAATAAAGAATTTACTGTATATGCTAAAGATGATCATGATGCTTTTTATGTATTAACTCCAAATACAATGGAAAGAATAAAAGAAGTAAATAGACAAGTTCCTGGTAAATTATTATTCTGTTTTAAAGATAATATCTTACATATAGGAGTAAATAATTCCAATGATTTATTTGAATTAAATATTTATAAAAAGATTGATTTGAATAAAAGTGGAGAAGAAATTAAAAGACAACTTGAGGCTATTCTTAAGTTTGTTAATATATTAAATTTAAGTAATGATTTATTTATAATGGAAGGAGGTGATTAGATGGATACTACATTAATAATTATTATTGCTATAGTAATTGCAGTATTAGTTTTATGGTTTATAATTACATCTAATAGTCTTAAAAGAGCAGTTATAAAAATAGAAGAAGCTGATAGTGATATAGAAGTTGCTTTAACAAAAAGATATTCTGTATTAACTAAAATGATAGATGTTGTTAAAGGATATGCTAAACATGAAAAAGAAACTTTATTTGAAGTTGTTAATTTAAGAAAAGGTATGTCTTTACAAGAAAAACAAGATGCAAATAAAAAGATGGATGAACAATTTGGAAGAATTAATGTTCTTGCTGAAAATTATCCAGAATTAAAGTCTTCAGAAAACTATAATACTTTACAAAAGTCTATTGTAGAAGTAGAAGAACATTTACAAGCTTCACGTAGAATGTATAATGCTAATGTTAGTCATTATAATGAATTAATTTCAGTTATTCCAAGTAATATAGTAGCTAAATTACAAGGATATACTAAAAAAGAATTTTTTGAAGCTTCTGAAGAAGAAAAGAAAGATGTAAAAATTGATTTATAAGAGAGTTATTTTTAACTCTTTTTATTTGACTTTTAAAATTATATTAAATATAATTACGTTATATATGTTATCAAGAGTGGACGAGAGAATCGGCTTTATGACTCCACAGCAACCTATTAAATTAGGTGCTAATACCGACAAAGTA
>CACYBN010000041.1 GCA_902772675.1 uncultured Erysipelotrichaceae bacterium | reverse complement strand
AAAAAGATAAAATTTAATAGTGTTTCAATAGATCCAGATGCAAAAGTTTCAGTTAGTAGAGATGGTATAGCAGAAATAAGTATGACTGTAGATTATACTTTTGAAAAAGGAATAGAATCATATTTTTCTAAAAAATCAGGAACAGCTAATTATACAATGACAATTGATGTTGGTTATAAAGATGGTAAATATGTTGTTCTTGGATTAAGTACTTATTATTTGAGATTTTATTAAAATTAAGGAGGAATTATAAATGGCAAAGTTTTGTACTAATTGTGGGAAAGAATTAAAAAATGGTGAAGTTTGCGATTGCAAAAAAAATAAAAAAGAAGAAGAAGAAGCTGTAGTTGCAGTTCCAGTTGAAAGCACTAATGGAAATGCATCTGATATGTTTAATGAAGTTGTATCTGATGTTAAAGGTATATTTAAAAAACCAATAGATACTATTAAAGATAATTGTGATGAAAAGAAATTTGTTAAGGGAATAATTTTAAATGTTATTTTAGCAGTTGCTAGTGGATTATTTACTCTAGCAGTATTAGATCTTGTAATAAGTTCTATAAGTAGTTTATTTGGTGGATATGGTTATATGATGGATGGAGGATCATATAGTACTGATTATGATGCTTTTGAAGTATTTATTAAATCAGCTGGATTCTCATTAGCATTAACTTTTGTATATACTGGATTATTATATTTAGTAAATACAGTAATGTTTAAAGGAAAAGGAACATTTAAACAAATGTATTCTTTATTCGGAGTAAGTTCAATTGTTGAAACATGTGGATATTTACTATCAGCTTTATTAGTTAAAGTTGAATTGACTAAATGGGCTATTTGCTTCTGGCCATTATTAGCTGGTTCATTATTATCTATGGTTTATAAATATCATATGATTAAATTCATCGGACCAAAAGATGAAAACAAACATGGATATATTTACTTACTAACTTATGCATTATATATTGCTGCAGTAGTAATCATTTTAAAAGTTTTAAATTAATAATAATATAACTAATAATCTTGCAAGATTATTAGTTTTTTTTTATAATGATTTTGGTGATATTATGAAGAAAAATATTAATATTTTATTTATGGGAACTCCTGATTTTTGTGTTCCAATATTAGAGAGTTTAATAGATAATTATAATGTCGTTGGAGTAGTTACTCAACCTGATAAAGAAGTAGGAAGACATAAAGAGATTAGATTTTCTCCAGTTAAAGAAAAAGCTATTGAAAAAGGAATACTAGTTATCCAACCTGAAAAAATAAGAAAAGAATATCAAGAAATTTTAAATAGAGAACCTGATTTAATTGTAACTTGTGCTTATGGACAAATAATACCTAAAGAGATATTAGATTATCCTAAATATGGATGTATAAATGTTCATGCTTCATTACTTCCTAAATATAGAGGAGGAGCTCCAATTCAAAGAGCTATTATGAATGGAGAAGAAGAAACTGGTATTACTATTATGTATATGGATGAACATATGGATACAGGTAATATGATTAGTAAGGCTACAATTAAAATCGGAGATAATGATAATTTTGAAACTATACATGATAAATTATCTGTTTTAGGAAGAGATTTATTATTAGAAACTTTACCTAAGATTATAGATGGTACTAATGAATCAATAAAACAAAATGATGAAGAAGCAACTTTTGCTCCAATAATTACTAGAGAAGATGAAATGATTGATTTTAATAAAACAGCAGAAGAAATATATAATCATATAAGAGCTTTATCACCATTCCCTGGAGCCTATGCAACTTTAGATGGAAAGATTGTTAAGATTTATAATTCTAGAATAAATAAACAATTTTATACAGAAAAAGAAAATGGAGAAATTGGTGAAATATACAAAGATGGAATTGGAGTATCTTGTAAGGATTATGAAATAGTTATTACTGATATAATGTTTGCTGGTAAAAAAAGATGTTTAATGAAAGACTATTTTAATGGACATGATGGATCAGAATTATTAAATAAAGTATTTAATAAAGAGGATTAATTATGAATGGATTTAAAAAGAGTAAAGAGAGAAAACAAGAAGTTATAAGATCATATATAATATTATGTATATATATGGTTTTTATAATTGGTTTAGTAATATTTGTAAGAGTATCTGAAAATCATCAAAAAGATTTAAAAGAAAAAGAACAAACTAAAGAAGAAGCTACTACTAGTGAAAAGAATTATGCTTTTACTTTTAAATTATCTATAGATAATAAAAGATATACATATGAGGGAATAAGATATGGATCTAAATATAAATTTAGTGTAATAAGTAAAGATGGTATATTAAATTATTATTTATATGGTGATATTGCTCTAATGCAAAAAGATAAAGAATGGGTTCTTACAAAAATACCATATTATTATATAAATTATTTTGATACTGATACTATTAATAAATTAATAGATATGGGTAATTATAATAATGAAGAAAAGCAATATGAAATATATACATCTAATTTTGCCTATGTAATGGGAGAAGAAATTAATAGTAAAGATTTAAATACTATTAAGATAATTAACAATGATGGTAAATCTAAAAGTGTAATAATTGATTATACAAATTATTGTATAAATATGGGGGAACCAGTAAGATTAGTTAAAATAGAAATCGAATATAAAGATTATAATAAAATCAAAGATTTTGAAATAAAGTAAAAAAAATGAAAAAAATACTTGCATTATCAAATTTTTTATAATACAATTTAGAAGTACAACTTGATTGGATGTGCAAGTAAATGTGGACTTGTAGCTCAGCTGGTTAGAGCGCACGCCTGATAAGCGTGAGGTCGGAGGTTCAAGTCCCCCCAGGTCCACCATTTGCCTCAATAGCTCAGTCGGTTAGAGCACTTGACTGTTAATCAAGGGGTCCTAGGTTCAAGTCCTAGTTGAGGCGCCATTTGGCCAGTTGGTGAAGCGGCTTAACACACTGCCCTTTCACGGCAGCATTCACGGGTCCGAATCCCGTACTGGTCACCATTTTGAAATAAAAGTACTTAGAAATAAGTACTTTTTTT
>CACYBN010000040.1 GCA_902772675.1 uncultured Erysipelotrichaceae bacterium | reverse complement strand
TCTTCTCCTAGATTATTAAATACTCTTCTTTCTCCATTAACAATTCTAATTTCTGATGGAGCTCTAGGAGTAGTTAATCCTCCTAATTGTTCTGGACATACTGGAATAGCTTTTCCTTCTTTTATTAGATTAAATATTTCTTCATTGTAATGATTCTTTCCATCATATTGACTATTTATTCCAACCAAACATGCACTAACTATTATCATTGTTTCCCTCTATTGTTCCTATTTTTTTTACTTTAAATTTTTTTTCAATCATTTGAATTGGTTTAGACTTATCTCCTAAAATAGCTGATATAGATATATCATTATGTATATTATAAATTATTTCAGATAATTCTCTAGAACAATCACATACATGCAACCATTCACTTTCTTTATATTTTTCTGGTATATAAGATAAATTAGTAGTATATAATCCAGATAGTTTGCCTTCTCTATAGTATTTTTCAAAATCTTCTATTCCTCTAGTAAATAAAGCATATGTTACTACTACATAACTATTAGTTACACCTAATTTAGCTAATTCATCTAAAGTATCGAACATAGATCCACCTGATGATATCATATCATCAGATATAATAGCAGTATAACCATCTAATTCATTATTACCACAGTAATCATGAGCTATTACAGGATATTTACCATCTACTAAATGATTGAAATCTCTTTCTTTTATAAAACTACCTGCTTCTCTATGTATATGAGGAGAATTAAAAGAACTAAGATAGACATTTCTTCTTCCTGTTGCTCCATTATCTGGAGCTACAAATACAACATTTTCTAATTGCTCTATTGGCATATCACTTATTAAACTATCTAGAATTGTATTAGTAGGATAAATATTTTCAAATTCCATATTTTGTACTGCATGCTCTACACTTTGATCATGAGCATCAAAAGTAATAAAACTTCTCATACCCTTCATTTGATCAAGTTCATGTAAAGTAGCACCACATAATAGATTTTCTCTTGTATTTCTTCGATGTTGTCTTCCTGCAAATAATAAAGGCATTACTATATTTAAATATTTAGCATGTCTATTACAAGCTCCTATTCCATCTTTTAATTGGATTATGTAATCATTTGGACTCATATGATTAGTAAGTCCATGAAAATTATAAGGAATTGAATAATTACCAATATCCGTTAATAAATATAAATCTTTTCCCCTAACTGTTTCTTGTATTTCTGTTTTTAAATGACCATCTTCAAATACTACTTCTTTAATTGGTACTATAAAAGTATATTTAGATTTATCTAATTTATATCTTTCTAGTAAATGTTCATCTACTTTTCTACCTAATTCTTCTGCACTTTTAAATACCATCAATCTCAAATTGCAAACACTAACTTGTTCTTTTCCCATAATAATACCCTCCTTTTTTAACCACTAAAAAGGTTATGCGAAAACATAACCTTTTTTTACTAATATTCTACATGATGAAAAATTAACTATAAACAATCTATCCATAATTAATCACTCCCCCACGCAATTACAATATATCACTAATATATTATTAATTCAATATTAGTTTTAATAACTTTACGTAAGTTACCATTCTTTTTTTAAGAATTACCAACATATTTAGATCTTTTTAAATCTTTAGAAAATATCTTTTTACAATTACTACAGTAATATGGATAATTACTATTATCAGTTTTTACTAAAGTATCTCCACATTCAGGACAATCTGGTATTAAACCAAAACTATCATCTACTTTACCATTAACCCTATAAAATCATCAAGATTCATATAATCCCTCAACTAATTCAATATCTAAATTATCTTTATCAAAAACTAATTTAAAAATCTCTGGAGCTGATATAGCTTTATCAAAGAATACTTCTCCTTTATATTTTAAAGCTACTTCTCTATTTTCATTAACGCTTACTAATTCACAATATTTTAATAAGTAAAAGAATATTGCATATCCATGAGTAAATATAGCTATTCTTTTATCAGGATGATTATTTACTATTTCAGAAATAACTTCATCCATTCTTTCTCTTACTTCTCTTTGACTTTCTCCACCTTCAGTTTTATAGTCTTCTTCTAAAAATTGTTTAGTATACCAATTAGGTATTTCTAAAGAGTTATCTTTTCCAAATCTTCTTTCATCTAATCTCTCATCTAAAGTTATTTTTAAATTTTGTTTATCTAAAATATATTTAGCAGTTTCTAATGTTCTAACACAATTAGAAGCATAAACATAATCCAAATCTTTTAATTCATCTAATTCAGATAATTTTCTAGCTCTATTCTCACCTTCTACTGATAAAATAGATTTCTCACTTTGAAGCAATGGACTTTGAGTAGTATTCCATGAAATTATATTACTATTAGAAAATCTTTCTGAATGTCTTATTAAATATACAGTAGTCATATAATTACCTACTTTCTAGTACTTTTTTCTTCTTCATAAGAATCAGTGAAACTAGTAGATCTAGTCTTTATCGTAGTATCTTGCAAAGATAAATGTTTTTTACAAGCTTTAACCATAGTTCTATATCCTTCTTCAGTCATATTACCTGAGATAAATTCATCATATCCTTTTCCATAGAAATTTCTACCAAAATCAAAGACTTTATATCTTTCTTTGAATTGTTCAAAAGATAATACTCTTCCATCTATACTAGTAGCTGCTTCTACAAAAGATCTACAGGCATCTGTAAAACTTCCCCCGTTTTGTAATACCCAGTTTTCTATACCTACTCCACCTAAACCGCCTTGACTATCAGGTGAATGAGATGGTTTATAACATCCATTTTCTTTCATAATTTTTTTAGCATAAATTATATTATCAAGAACTCTTTGATATTTATCTGGATCTTGTCTTCTAATATTTTCTAATCTATCTTTTAGACATTCATCAGTACTATAGAAATCTATTTCATCTTTTTTTACAATAGATATATCTATATCTACTGGTGTATCTAATCCTGGAATTGAAACACCTTTTAATCTAAGATTCTCACTTCCTAGAATATGATTATTTTCCATTTCCGCATCATAATCTAATCCTAAACCATCACAAATAGCTCTACCTATTCTTTCAGGATCTTCAGATACATCTATTCTCATGATAAAATCAAAATCACTAGACGCTTCAGTATTAGTTCCTCTCCCAGTAGATCCAGTATCTATTAAGTCTACTCCACCTAATTCTAGATTTTCTGATTGAGTTGGACTAAATCTTAATCCAATACCTGCCATAGTTTCTTCTACAAAATGATTAATATGAAATCTTTTTGATACAGAATCCGCAATTAAAGCATTATTATCATAATCAGGTACATTATCTAAGTTAGGAGAAAATTCAAAATCTCCCATTCCATATCTAGATAAACCTGCCATTTTACTTCTTAAAAAATCATATTCTTCAGGAGTAAACAATAATTTACCTGTATTTTTATCAAATACTGGAATATAGAATCCATTAAGTACAATAGCAAATTTAGTATCAGTAACTAATCTTCTTTTAGCTGCTAAATCTTCATCTGATAAACAGTCCTCATCATCCTTAGTTACTACTGGATCTATTATAATATAATCAATATCAGTAGAACCAAAGCCAGTTCTTATTCCCCATTCATCATCGGTTTTAAATACTTCTTTACCACGACATTTGGCAGTAGACTTTTCATTTATTTCTTCCCTTGTCATAGTAAATCTACCATCATTTTTTACAATAAACCAAACAGGACCATATGAACCAGAATATGATTCATCAATTAAAGTTTTAACTTTTCTTCCTTTACCTATTCTAGAAACATCCGTATCTAATGGAGTTGTATCGCTTCCAGGAGAACCTGCTCCTAAAAACTCTTTTGCTACTGAACCGTTTTGTAGAATATCATATAGATATTTAGCATCTCCAATTCCTTTTAAGAAATCTCCTTCTTCAAGAATTAATTCTTTTCTTGCTAATTCTCTACCTCTTTGGTCAGCTCTTTTAACTGCTTCATCCATCATATCTCTTAATTGTTTAAAACTATTAATATTTGCATAATAACCAAACATTCTAACTATTCTATCTGGTAAATCATAACTAGAAGTTGTACCAAATAATTGATACATCATATTTAAGTCTTCCTTCATATCTCCAGATAATTTTACTGGTTCTTTTTTTCCTGCCATTGTTTGATTATAAACAGCTTCTAAATGTTTTAAGAACTCATTCATTAATTTTCTATTCTTATCATCTAAACTATCTATATCTACTTCTCCAGATTGAATTAATAAATATAAGGCATTACCTCTTTCAATATTATTCATATATTCTCTTAAAGATAAGTTATTAGATTCAGCTGCTATTCTAATTAAATCTCCAAAAATAATCATATCTCTTTGGAAATTATTACTATTAGCAAGAGTTGGGCTAATATAATATCCTTCAAAATCAAATTCTGGATACATTATCTTATATATTAAAAATCTTTTTGCTATCTCTGGTAAATCATTATGTATAAATACATCTTCTATTTTAGAAATCTTTTCTTCATAATTACCAGGATTTTTTAGAATTTGCGTTAATATATCACAAAAGAATCTATTTAATTCTTTAGAATTAGATTTTATCATATGATTTAAAAGTGAATTAAAAACATTATATAAATTATTAGCTTCTTCTCCTTCTAATTTAAGAAGCTTTTCATCAGACATAATTTTTTCTATAATTATTTCTGCACCAGATCCTCTTTGACGACATATTTCTAATAACATTCTAAATATAGGTTCAGAAATACCTATTTTTTCAAAATCATATTCTTCTAATGTATCAGTCTTACCATTGATAGATGCATCAGTTAAGATTCTTGTTGTTTCTTGGAATGATGCAGCTGCTAAGAATCTAAATAAATGTACTAAATTTACTTTATCTTTATAATCTTTAAAATAAATTTCATTAAGCATAATTTTTCCATCTTTGCTTAATCTAAATAATTTATTAAAGTCTATATTCATTCTACTATCATTTAAATCATTAATATTAAATAATGAATACGAATATAAATTCATCTTAAATAAAGTTAACTCTAAAGGTGTCATGTTTTTAGCTACTATTGATAAAACTTCTCCATTTTCATCTAAAAGTATATCCCTATTAATAACTGCAAAAGGATCTATCAACTCATAAAATTTATCTTTCGGATATATATAAAATCCATCTATTTCTAATATTTCATCAATATTATCTTTAGTCAATTTTCCTTGTAATATTAAACTAGTTACAACATTATGATATTCATCCATATTAGAATTCTTTTTTAATGCATCTATTTTAGACAATAGTTCTCCCATCTTATCGCCATAAAATTTTTTTACAAATTTTTTATCAAACCACCATTTAGTGAAATACGCATATGATAATCCATAATTTGTAAAATATGAATAACATTTAGCTAAAAAAGTATCCATAAAATTAGATTTAACTTCTACTCCATCAAATATATCAGAAAAAGTCATATTATCATTACCTAACTTCTCAGTTAAAATACATCCAATTTTGGCTATATCTTTAGCTTTCCATGTAGAAGTAAATTTTCTAAAATTACTAGCTTGAGCTAATTCTTCTTCACTGAAAGAAGCTTCCCAGTGAATTCCTTGTTGTTTTAAAAAATCTTGAATTCTTGGAGACACAAGTACTGCTTTATTACCATTAAAAGTACCATCTTTATTTAAGAATCTATTAAAGTCATATCTAGAGATATTAAATTTATTTAAAACTCTATCCATAGAATCATAAACGAAATAATTCTTATCATTATCATTATCTTTCATAAATTGTATTAATTCATCTAATGGTCCTTTTCTAATTAAACGTTTTAACTTTCGTTTACCATATAAAAGCCATGTAAACCAATTGTGTTCCATATAACTCACTACCTAACTTTTTATTGCTTTTTATTTAAACTATCAGTAATATCTTGTACAAAAGGTATTTTACTTACCTTTACACTTTCTCCTTCAATACTTCTATTATTACATCCTTCAATTGTAGCATTTCTTAATTTCTTTCTATGTTCAATAAATGTATCTTCTCTTTTTATATTAGTAATTTCATTCTTAGTTTCTTTTTCATACGTATGTCTAGCTCCTTGATTACGATATCTAGATTTCATTACACCAAAAAATACAAAACCAGCTAAGAATAATAAATAGAAGATTCCATTATCATCATCACCACTAGCTAAAGCAAGTCCTAAGAAAATACCAAT
>CACYBN010000039.1 GCA_902772675.1 uncultured Erysipelotrichaceae bacterium | reverse complement strand
TGTGTGATGGAATTGGTAGACGTGCTGGACTCAAAATCCTGTGGTAGTGATACCGTGTCGGTTCGAGTCCGACCACAGGCACCATAAGAAAATAAACTCGGATTAATATTCGAGTTTTTTATTGTCTTTATTGAAGTGATTTTTTTTTATGTGTATAATTAAGTTGGTGATATTATGGATAAATTTATTGAATTTAGAAATGAATATAAATATTTTATATATGAGAAGTTTGATATCAATTATGATGATAACTATATGATAATTACTTTTAATTTTAGAATTGATGGTTTAGAAGAATTTAATCCATCAATTAAAATAAAAAAGAGTAATATTAAAAATACTAATATAAATGAAAATATGTTGAATTATATAGTATTCCATATTGGTTTAATTGAAATGATTAGTTATTATAAAGCAACATGTAGTCCAAATATAATTATTAATGCTGGTTATTTAGATAAAGAACAAATAAAATGGATTAATAAACTTATATATAATGGATTAGGAGAATTCTTATATAGAAATAATATAGATATTAAAGAAGAAGATTTAGTTACTATAAAATGTACTAAAGAAAAAACAGATATAGATGATGTTTCTTATAATGGAATAGGTAATTTAATATCTGTAGGTGGAGGAAAAGATTCTTGTGTTAGTCTAGAACTATTAAAGAATGAAAGTAGTAATTCATGTTTTATAATAAATGCTAAAACTCCATCACTAGAATGTGCTAAAAAAGCAGGTTATTTTGAAGATGATATTATTTGTGTAGAAAGAATATTAGATCGTAAAATAATAGATTTAAATAATAGAGGATTCTTAAATGGACATACTCCATTTTCTGCAGTAGTGGCTTTTATTTCTTATCTATGTGCTTATTTAAATAATAAGAGATATATAGTCTTATCAAACGAATCAAGTGCTAATGAAGCTACTGTAATTGGAACAAGTATTAATCATCAATATTCAAAATCATTTGAATTTGAAAATGATTTTTATGAATATACGCATAAATATTTTAGATTAGAAATAGATTATTTTAGTCTTTTAAGAGGAATTAGCGAATTTCAAATAGGAAGAATCTTTTCAAAATTTACTAAATATCATGAAGTATTTAAAAGTTGTAATCTAGGAAGTAAAGAAAAAGAATGGAAATGGTGTTGTAACTGTTCTAAATGTCTATTTGTTTATATGATATTAAGTCCATTTCTTTATAAAGAAGATCTAGTTAATATCTTTGGAGAAGATTTATATGAACGAGAAGATTTATTAAACACTTTTAAAGAAATAATCGGAGAAACTGAAGTAAAACCATTTGATTGTGTAGGTACAATCGAAGAAGCTAAATACTCAGTTAGTTTATTAATAGATAAATTAGATAAAGAAAATTTACCATTCTTATTAGATTATTACTATAAGAACTATGATTTAGAATTAGATGGATCTAATATACTTAAATATAATGATGAAAATAATATCCCAGAAAAGTATGAAAGATTAGTAAAAGAGGTACTTGATAATGAAAGATAAAATTATAGAAAAATTTAGAAATAAAAATATAGCTATTTTAGGATTTGGTAAAGAAGGTATATCTTCATATAAGTTTTTAAGAGAATCTTTAAAAGATGAAAAAATTACTATTATAGATAAATTTGATAAAAGTAATGATGAAATGTTTAAAGATGATAATAATGTTAATTTTGTCTATGGAGATAATTATTTAGATGATTTAGATAAGTATGATTATATTATAAAAAGTCCTGGAGTTAATATAAAAGATATAGATATATCAAGTTTTAAAGATAGAATTACTTCACAATTAGAATTACTTTTAGAAGTATATAGAGATAATATTATAGGTGTTACAGGTACTAAAGGAAAAAGTACAACTTCATCTTTAATATATGAAGTATTAAAAAATCAAGGAAAAGATACATATTTAGTAGGTAATATAGGAATACCTGTATTATCAGAAATAGATAAATATAAAGAAGATACTATTTTAGTAATAGAGATGTCTACTCAACAATTAGAATTTGTAAAAACATCTCCACATATAGGAATGATATTAAATTTATTTCAAGATCATCTAGATTTAACTGGTACTTTAGAACATTATCATAATAATAAGATGAATATGTTTAGATATCAAAATGAAAATGATATAGCATTATATTCTAGTGATAATGATTATTTAATAGCTAAAATGAAAGAATATGATTATAAAGCTATTAAATATGATGTTAGATTTGATTATGAAGATTTAAGTGATAAATCTTTAAGAATAAAAGACGGAAAAGTATATTTAGGAAAAGAATTAATATATACAGATGGAGAGAGAAAGTTAATCGGAGACCATTATTTAAAAGATATTATGTTTGTAATGGGACTTGCTAAAATACTTAATCTCGATTTGGAAAAAGCAAAAGAATCAGTATGTAAATTTGGTGGATTAAAATATCGTATGGAATGTATTGGAAAATATGACGATATTATCTTTTACAATGATACAATTGCTACTATACCAGAAGCCACTATTAATGCTATAAAAGCTCTTAAAACAGTTGATACTTTAATATTTGGTGGAATGGATAGAAATATAGATTATAATGAATTTATTAAATTTTTAGAGAATAGTGATATAAGAAATTTAATATGTATGCCTACTACTGGAAATAAAATAGGGAAATTATTAGAAGGAAAAAAGAATGTTTTCTATGCTGATACTCTTGAAAAAGCACATGAAATAGCAGTAGCAGAAACTAAAAAAGGATATATATGTTTATTATCTCCAGCTGCAGCTAGTTATGAATTCTTTAAAAACTTTGAAGAAAAAGGAAGAAAGTTTGAAGAAATAGTAAAAGGTGAATAACTCGGATTAATATTCGAGTTTTTTGTTATTTTTAATTTGATATGTTATAATTTAAATGAGGTGTTATTATGGATGAAAAAGAACTATTAGAGAAACAAAGAGAACAAAGAAAAAGATTAGAATCATTAAGAGAAATGACTACATTAAATCCATTTGATTATTTTAGAGTTAAAAATGCACGTTGGCAAGCAGAAGGGTTTAGAAATTTATATATGAGTGAAAACCAGTCAGATATTATTGAAACAGATTATTCAGTAGCAGATGATTTGGAGTATTTTCTTCGTTTTAGACAATTAGAAAGAGATGTTAAAAGTGCATGGTTAAAATATTTAGGTTTAGAAAATGATAGATATGGTTTATCAGAATTCGCTGAAGATAGTTTATTAAAACATATGAATGAAAAAGGACAATCAGGTAGACGTAGAATGTAAAAAAAGACTTTATAGTCTTTTTTTGTGATATAATATTTTTAGAATAGGAGTGAACATATGCAAAAAGGGAAAAACTCTTATACATTACAACTTGATTGTGAGTCATCTTTTGCTGAAAATATAATTAGAAGTTTTATAAGAAATAATAATTTTCATTTTGTCGGTGATGATAGGGAAAAGACTTATAAAGTTGGAGGTTATTATTCAGGTGTAAAATGTTTTAGTTATTATTTATCAGGTCATATTTTAGTTTTTCATGCATGGATTGAAAAAAAAGGAGTAGAGTATTCAGTAGAGCAAGATAGATATAATTCTTTTTTTGAACTCTATAAAGATAGTTTAAATGAATTATTCCAATCAATCGTAGATGCTAATAACTATGTTGAAAATGTTCACCATGTTAGCGGTAATAGTAATCATGGTACATATAATACTGTTAAAAATGCCACTAGTGATCATGGAGTAAGTAATCCTCAAAAATTTGCAACAGGAAATAAATCATTAAATGAGGAAATGACAAAAAGAAATAATAATGCATTAAATGGTTTCACTTGTGGAATGTTTTCAATATTTCTTAGTGCATTTATACCAATAGGACCTATTTTAAGTATAGTTGGAATTGTAAAGTCAATCTCAGGTATAAATTCTGAAAAATATAATTATGCTATTTTAGGACTATGTTTATCTTTTATTGGATTATTTATTTCACTAATAACATTTATATAAGGAGGATATATGAAAAATATAAAAATAATAGTTATCTTATTATTAGTATTTCTTTGTGGGTTTGGTGGGTTCTTCATGTTTAAAAACTTATCAGGTAGTAAAAAAAGTCATTTAGCAGGAAATGAAATAAAAGATGAAGCAATTATTAAAATATTAGATAAAAATGTAAATATTTTAAGTGCTACAGATAGTAATAATGAGATATTGTATAAAGACTTATTTTCTACTACTTTTGATTTATCTAAACTAACTGAAGAAGAAAAAGTATATAATGTACTATTATTCTCTGCTAGAAATGATTTTTATGATTCTCAAGGTAATTTATTACATGAATCATCAGAACTAACTAATTATTATGATGGATCTATCGACATGGAAGATTTTAGAAAAAGTTATTATAACTTATATGGAGAAGAGCCATCATCTTTACCAAAAACTTTAAAAGGTTGTCCTACATATACTTTAGTAGATGATTCTAATTATTATTATACTTATAGATGTGGTGGAGAAAATCAAACAGTATATTTATATAAAAATTATGGATTTTCTAAAGAGGGAAAAAATTATTATGTATATCAAGCTTTAGGTCAAATAGTTCCAGATTATGGTAACTGTGATGAGAGATCATGTAGTGTTACTATTTATGATTATTATAAAAATTATGTATCAGATGAAATCTTAGATAATGTTGGTGACTATGTAATACCAAAAGACGAAGTAGATAAGTTTACTGTATTTAAATATACTTTTAATAAAACATCTGGAGATGCATATGTATTAAAAGGTATAGAAGAAGTTAAATAGACTCATATGAGTCTATTTTTCATTTTATTTTTGTAGTATAATTATTTTTATAAATGTCATATTAGACAAGAAGGGTGATTTTATGGAAAAATTACAAAAACTTGAAGATTTAGAAGATCAATTAGAAGATTTAAAGAATTATGGTTTTGATATAGAGCAATTAAAAAATATGCTTAATGGAGAAGAAGAAAAAACTGATTCTGAAAATAATTGAAAAAAATTATAAAATTGATATAATTTAAAATAGAAGAGGGTGTTAGTATGGATTTTTATTCTGGCTCTGGTGGTAACAATTATGTAGGTAATACTCCTGATTTTGAAAAACAAAATAATTTTAAAGATTTTTTTAATGAAAATTCATCTATAATACTAATCATTGTAGCAATGATAATTACACTTATGATTTCTGGATTCCTATTATTTGGAGTCGGAGGAGGAAGAGTACAATCTGGTAAAGATACCAATAAGTACTTAAAATCTTTAAGTGTTGATTATGGATCTTTAGATCCTGTATTTGATAAGAAAACTACTGAATATACAGTAAGAGTTCCTTTAGATGTTGTATCTGTAAGATTTACATGTGAAGCAGAAAGTATCAAAGCAGTAATTAAAGGATGCGATGAGGATGTAGTATTAGATACTGATCATAGTAAAACAAAACATGAAATTAGAGTAGAAGCTGAAGATACTGGTGTAAAAAGATATAATATAACAATTATAAGAGAATAGGTTTATTCTCTTTTTTGCTAGAATAGCTCAGTTGGTAGAGCAACTCCCTCGTAAAGAGTAGGTCGCAGGTTCAAATCCTGTTTCTAGCACCATTATTTAAAAAACAAAAAAAGACTTTTAAAAGTCTTTTTTATATTATTTTCTCTTAGTATCCTTATCATTAAATATAATTATTGTTCCTATCATACACATTACAAAGCAAATAAATAGAACTGGAAATAATATACTACCATAAGTAAGTACATTAAATTTTTCACAAGTTATAGGGATACTCATAAAAAGTGCACTACCATAAGAACCTATAGCTGCAAAAACTAGTGATGTTAATACACATATAATATAAGCTTCATTTTGTGGAATAGAAATCATCTTTGTTTTCTTTTTCATAAATATTACTCCTATCATATCATAAATTTATTATATAAATTTTTAGCATTAACTACAAACTAAATTATTATGTAGGTGTAAAGTTTATGTTTTTGATGTTCCTTTTTATATTTCTTATGTGCTATCATCATATTAGGAGATGATAAAAAATGTTTAATTTAAAAGGAAGAGTCGCAGTTATTACTGGAGCATCATCTGGTCTTGGAAAACAAATGGCTAAGGCTTTTGCTGAACAAGGTGCAGATGTAGCAGTATTAGCTAGAAGAGTAGAAAGATTAGAAGAATTAAAAAATGAATTAGAAGCAAAAGGAGTAAGAGTACTACCTGTTAAATGTGATGTTACTAATACTGAAGAAGTAAATAGTGCTGCAGAATTAGTTGAAAAAGAATTTGGAAAAGTAGATATTCTTGTAAATTGTGCTGGTAGCGCTAAAAATGCTGGTGTATTAGATATGACTAATGAAGAATGGGATTTCACTATCTCTACAGATATGGATTCTGTATTCTATGTTACAAGAGCATTTGGTAATATTATGAAAAAGAATCATTATGGAAGAATTATTAATATAGCTTCTATGTATGGTATGGTTGGAAATATGGCAATGGGAACAATTGCTTATCATACTTCAAAAGGTGGAGTTATTAACTTTACTAGAGCAGCAGCATCTGAACTTGCTAAAGAAGGAATTACTGTAAATGCTATTTGCCCTGGATATTTTGATACAGAGCTTACTCATGATACATTAATTACAGATGAATTTACTGCATATATGAAAGCAACAGTACCAGTAGGTAGATATGGACATGAAGGAGAATTAAATCCTGCTGCTATATTCTTAGCTAGTGATGAAGCTAGTTATGTAACTGGAGTTATCTTACCAATTGATGGTGGATATACTTGTGTATAATAAATGCTTTAAAATGTAAAGAGAATTAATTGAAAATAGTTAATTCTTTTTTTTATGATAAAATATTAATATAAGGAGGTATACTTATGAAATTATTAGATAAGAATAAAATTGATAATAGGTTTGGTGACATTTATGATTTTTTAAGAAGAAATAATAATAAATGGCTAAGAAATTATTTCCCAGATAGAGAATCTTTCTATGGATTTTTACATGAAAATGAAGATATTACTGTACTAGCATATGAAAATGAAGCTAGTTCTTTAGATTGTGTTGGTCTATTAATTGAAAATTCAATTTTAACAGTAAGTTTTTCAGATGAAGCTATTTCTTTAGATTGTGTTGGTCTATTATTTGAAAATTCAATTTTAACAGTAAGTTTTTCAGATGAAGCAGACAATGAAGATGGATATAATAAGTTCTTTAGTGATGTAGAAAATTTTTTATCAAGTATGAGTTATACAAGTGTATATTTTGGTGATGGTGATTATTCTTTTGGTATTTATGATGAAGAACATGATAATAAATTTGATGATTATTTAGAAAAAATAGGTTTTTCTGTAGAATCTGTTAGATATGATATAAGACATATGGTTAAATCTTTAAAAGAATATAATGGTCCAAAAAGTTATGAAGTATATAAATTTGATTTTAAAGCATTTAAAAATAATTTAAGTTTAAATACTGGAAGTTCAATTATTGAAGATATTGCACTCAATTATTATAAATATCCACAAGATGATTGTTATGTAGCTATAAAAAAAGGAGCACCAAATATATCAGGATTTGTATTATTAGATACTGATTCAGCTACTATGGATTCAATTGTAGTAAAAGAAAAAGATCCTCTATTATTTAAGAAGTGTAAAGAAGAATTATTATCTAGTATAGCTAATGATTTAGATTCAAAGGGAATTTCCTCATTAGTTGAAACACAAGTAGATCAATTAGAGGGTCAAAGACTAAAAAAAGGAGATTTCGAAGTTTGTGGAATATATAAAACTATGAGTAAAAGGATAAAAAAGTAATATGAATTATGATTTAGTAAGAGAAAATGTAACAAGATTTCTAAATGATGATACTTTTATAATTCCTGGAATTGAAGAATTACTTCCTAGTGGATATTTAGATGCTGCAATTGAAAATCTATGTGAATTAATTAGTGAATTTTCAAAAACTTTACCTGAAGGGGCATTAAGTAATCCAGAATTATTCAGTCAAAGTCTAGAAAAGTTTTTTATGAATAATGAATATGTAGATTTTGCATATGATGGAAATACTCAACATGCTTATAAAGAAGATGATCCTAATAATTTATATGCTGATTTTATCGAGGGTTTAAAAAGTAAATATGGAACTACTGATTTATCTAGTATAAAATTATCTTCTAAAGAAGAAAAGAATTTAAATAAAATCTTATCACATACATTTTTTCCTTTAGTAAATGGTATGATGCAAAAAGGTGAATATGGACCTGATAAACAACATAGAGCTATTTGTAGTGGTTTTGCTCAACTAGGATGTATTATTTCTTCTTGTTATAGTTTTGAATGTACTCCTTTAGCAGCACAAGTATTTGTAGAAGGTTCTAATGAAGAACAATATAAATATGCTCATTATTTATCTTTAATTGGAAAGAATGGAGAAACATCTCTTTTAGATCTTCAATCTGCTAATACTGTTTATAGGATGACTACATCTAATAGTGATATAACTACTATTGATATAGAAACAGCTAAAGAAGGAGCTATAAAAGGTGTAGATAGTATGCATTCTAGAATGATTTTTGTAGCTACATCAGAAAAAAGACATGAGGCTTTTGATGATTTTAATTCCAGAAGATTTATTCAAGGTGGTTTAGGTGCTAATGTTGGAGGTTTAGTTAGAGTAGTAGGTATCTCTCCAGAAATAAGTACATGTAGGTTTACTTTAAATGAATCTAAATCAAAATCATTTGTAGAAGTTTCAACAATGAGTGATAGTATCTCTGATGGTGGATTATCTAATTAACTAATATGATATAATTAATGTAGGTGAGACCAATGAAGAGACTTATAACAATATTAATAATTGTAATATTATTAGTTATTGCTTTTCTATCTTACTTATTTATCTTTAGAGATAATGATGTAAAAAGAAATAATGAAAGTAAAAAAGCAATAGTAGATGATAGTTATATAAATACATATAAGAATTACCTAAGAGATACTTTTTTAAGTACTGGAAGAAGTGATATTGGAGAAGTACAAGCTAGATTTATGGGCTTTGATGATGAAGAACCTCCAATGTTAATAATAAAATATAATAAAAATATTAATGTACTTAGAATAAATAAAAATAAAACTGTAGATATAAAAAAAATATCAAAAGCTAATTTAGCTTATCTATATGATATAAAAGAAGATTCTGGAGATTTCTATGTAGTTAATCCTTATGAAGAACATAATAATTATCAATTAATAAAAACTTTATTTGACAAAAAACCAGTAACTGTAAAAGATTTTGTTAAAGATGAAAAATATACTATGATAAATTTTAGTTCTAGATATGTAATATATGATGTAGATATAAGTTATTATGATTTAACTATGGAAGTTTTAAATGACGATCTAGAAAGATTATTAGATCATTATGAAACTGATGAACCTATAATAAGTGATGTAGTAATTTCTCGTAATAGTAAAAAAGTAGAAGAAAAAGAAAAAATGCAATTAAAAGCAGATGATTCAGGAATATATAATAGTTATCATAGAATTTCTTATGGTCAATATACTTCAAAATATGAAAGAATAACTATTAATAAAGATTTATTGTGTGAATATGATTATGAAGCATCAAAACCAATCCATTTTGAAGGTAAATGTGGTTTATATGGTAATCTTCTTGTTATAGAAAGCATGATATTTGAAATCAATAATGATAATAAAATTTCTTCTCCTGCTGGTGATTTAACATTAAGATTAGAGTAATTGTAT
>CACYBN010000038.1 GCA_902772675.1 uncultured Erysipelotrichaceae bacterium | reverse complement strand
TGAAAAAACAGTAGATATTGGTAAGAAGAAAGTAACATATACTGTTGTTAGGTGGGGATGGAATGGAAAGTCATAAATTCAAGAAAAAATATGGACAAAACTTTTTAAGAGATGAAACTATTCTAGATAGAATAATTAATGAATCTAATATTTTAGAGGATAGTTTAGTTATTGAAATAGGTCCTGGTGATGGAGCTTTAACTAATAGATTGATAACAAAAGCTAAACAAGTATTAGCATATGAAATAGACTTGGAATTAAAAGAGACTCTAGAAAAAAGATTTAATAATAAAAATGTAGATTTTATTTTTGAAGATTTTCTAACTAGAAATATAAAAGATGATATAAAAAAATACAATTATAAAAATATATATGTAATTGCCAATATCCCATATTACATAACAACTCCAATTATTGAAAAATTAATTGATTCAAAAATAGATATTAAAAAGATAATATTAATGGTTCAAAAAGAAGTTGGTGATAGATTTAGTGCAAAACCTGGAAGTAGGGATTATTCATCAATAACAGTTTATTTAAATTATTATTATGAGATAAAAAAATTATTCACAGTTCCACGCAATTGTTTTTATCCAGTTCCCAATGTAGATAGTGCTATTATTTCATTTGAGAAAAAAGATTCTCACTTAATTGAAGATGAAGATAAATTCTTTAGATTTGTTAAAGATTCTTTTAGATTTAAAAGAAAAAATTTAAAAAATAATTTATCTAATTATGATTTAAAAAAAGTAGAAGAAATACTTAATAAACATGGAATGGATCTTACTGTTAGAGCTGAAAGTATTAGTTTAGATATTTTTGAAGAAATATATAAAAATTTATAATAATATAATTCTAAAAATAGTATAAAAAGTAAATAGATTTATTTACTTTTTTATTTAGATAAATTTTATAGATATTAAGATTATATATAGAATTTTATTGACTTTATAATAATAAAAGTAATAAAATGAATGTATAAAGTAAACATACTTTAAGAGGGAGGAACAGAATGGAAATTACATCTGTAAATGTGCGTAAGATAAGCAAAGATAGTTCACGTATGAAAGGAATAGCATCTGTACTATTAGATGATAGTTTTGCAGTACACGATATTAGAATTATTGAAGGAGATAATGGTCTATTTATAGCTATGCCAAGTAGAAAGACTGCTACTGGTGGATATCGTGATATAGCTCATCCAATTAATCCTAAGACTAGAGCAATGTTTGAAAAAGCAATCTTAGATGCTTATGCAACTGCTGAAGAACCATCAGAAGACGAAGAAGTAGAAGAATAGTAAAAGGCTGAAATATGCCTTTTTTTTATGCTAGTAATGACACAATTTTAAATTTATTGTATAATATAAATGACTTTTGAGGAGGTATTTATGAATATATTAGAACAAAGACAAAATTTAAAAAAGAAATTAGAAAAATCCTCAAATATTTATATTATGGCTCATAATCATTTAGATTTAGATGCTATAAGTAGTTGCATTGCTTTTTCTTATTATTTAAATAAAATTAACAAGAAGTCTTATATTATTATAGATGAGGTAAAGCATGAAGAAGGAGTTAAAAAGACTTTAGAAAGATTAAATGAAATTAAATATATAAATATTATTAAATCTAAAGAGGTAAAAATAGATAATGATACTGTTTTGGTGTTATTAGATACAAATAAACAAAAACTATTACAAGCTCCTGAATTAGTAAATAAAATAGATAATGTAATAAATATAGATCATCATGATTATAGAAGAGATAGTATGAAAGTATCTTTATCTATTATTGATGATAATGCTTCTTCAACATGTGAAATGCTTACTTCTTTATTTATAAAAGAAGGAATAGAAATAAATGATAAGATAGCTACTCTTTTACTAGCAGGTATTGTATTAGATACAAACTATTTCCAATTAAAAGCTACTAAGGATACTTTCTATTATTCATATATATTGATGGATAATGGTGGATCTATGATATTAATAAATGATTTATTAAAACAAGATATTAATGATTATATAAAAAGACAAAAAATAATAGGGTCTGTAAAAAGATATCATGGAATAGCTATTGGAAAAGGAACTAATAGAAATATCTATGAAAGATCTGAACTAGCTAAAACTGCTGATATGTTACTAACTTTTAAAAATATAAAAGCATCTTTTGCTATAGGTAAGATTAATAAAAATCAAATAGGTATAAGTGGAAGAAGTAATGGAGAATTACATGTTGGTAAGATATTAGAATCATTTGGTGGTGGTGGAGATGAAAATGAAGCTGCTGCTGTTATAGAAAAACGAGAAATTACTGAGATTTATAAAGATTTAATAAAATTATTAAAATGAGGTGATTATATGAAGGTTATATTTGTAAAAGACTTAAAAGGTCAAGGAAGAAAAGGAGAAATAAAAGAAGTTAAAGATGGATATGCAGAAAACTTTTTAATAAATAAAGGATATGCAGTAAAATTAACTGAACAAACTCTTGGAAAATATAACAGAGATAAAGCAAAAGAACAAAAACTTGATGAAGATAATAGAAATGAAGCTAAAGAAATAAAAGCTAAAATGGAAAAAATTACTCTTAGTTTTAAAGTTAAAACAGGAGAAGGAGATAAGGTATTTGGTAGTATAACTGCTAAACCTATAAAAGAAGAATTAGATAAATTGGGATATAAAGTTGATAAAAAAGATATAGAATTAGATCATGCATTAGATACATTAGGATTTCATGATGTTAAAATAAATCTATATAAAGATATTTTTGTAAAGATTAAAGTTAAATTAGAAAAATAGGAAGTGATTATATGCCTGTTAAGGAGATACCTAACAATTTAGAAGCAGAACAAGCAGTAATTGGATCTATGTTTATAGATGTTCATGCCTTAGAAAAAGCATGTGATTCTTTAGATGTAGAATCCTTCTATTTTAATAGTAATGCTAAAATATTTGGAACTATTAAATCAATGGCCGATAATAAAATTCCTATTGATTTAACTACTGTTACTACTGAATTAAAAAACAAAAATTTATTAACTGAAGTAGGAGGAGTTGAATATTTAACAGAAATATTAAATAGAACAGCTACTTCTGCTTATATCGATCAATATATAAAAAATGTTGAAGAATCAGCTCTTTTAAGAAAATTAATTGAAGTATCAACTGATATTACATCTTCAGCATATGATGGTAATCAATCAGTAAATGAAACTATTGATAATGCTGAAAGAAAAATATTAAGTATTGTTAAAAATCGAAGATCTACTGAGTTTAGAACTATTAAAGATGTTTTAATAGATACTCAAAGAAATCTAGAAATACTATCACAATCTAAAAGTGATGTAACTGGTATAGCTACAGGTTGGTATGATATAGATAAACTAACTACTGGATTACATCCCCATCAATTAATAATTATTGCTGCAAGACCTGCGATGGGTAAAACTGCATTTGCTTTAAATTTAGCAACAAATGTATCATTATCAGGTACTTCAGTAGCTTTATTTAATATGGAGATGGGTGCTGAACAACTAGCTAACAGAATGTTGTCATCTTTAGGACAAGTAGAAGGAAATAAACTAGCTACAGGTAAACTTATGAATGATGACTGGAAAAGAGTAAATGAAGCTATTTCTCAATTATCTGAAGCTAAGTTGTATTTAGATGATACTCCAGGTATTACAATTAGTGAAATAAGAAGTAAATGTAGAAGATTAGCTAATAGTGAAAATGGTTTAGGTTTAGTAATAGTTGACTACCTACAATTAATTTCTGGTGGAGGAAATTATGGATCTAATAGACAACAAGAGGTATCAGATATTTCTAGATCTTTAAAAACTATGGCAATGGAATTAAATATTCCTGTAATTGCTTTAGCTCAATTATCTCGTGCTGTTGATCAAAGAGAAAGTAAAAGACCTATAATGAGTGACTTACGTGAATCTGGTTCAATAGAGCAAGATGCCGATATCGTAGCATTCTTATATAGAGATGATTATTATAATAAAGAAAAAATTACTGATAATAATACAAGTATTAGTGAATTCATTGTTGCAAAACATCGTAATGGTCCTACTAAGACTATTGAATTATTATTTAAAAGAGATACATCTACATTCTTAAGTTATCAAAATGATTCGAAAGGGGAAAATGATGAATAAAAAAGCGTTAATAACCATTTTTATAGGATTCCTTCTTTGTTCTAGTGTTCTATTTATAGGATATAAAACAACTAAGGCACCTGTATCTTTATATAGAGTATATTTAGATGGAGAATCAATTGGTTATATTGAATCTAAAGAAGAACTAGAGGCTTATATCGATCAAGCTTCAGCTGAAATAAAAGATCAATATGGAGT
>CACYBN010000037.1 GCA_902772675.1 uncultured Erysipelotrichaceae bacterium | reverse complement strand
GATTTTATTTGTCTTTCTAATTCATCTGGATCAAAGAATACTTTTGGTCTTCTTTTCTCAACAACTGGTTCTGGATTATAAGCATTACTAATTGAAGAATCAAAATCTAATGAAGCATCTAATTCTAAATATACTTTTTGTTTTTTTAAATAAGTTGCAACTAATATTACTGACTGATAATCTTCTCTATAAACTAAAGAAAAACCATATGATCTAATATCATTTTCATATGCTTCTAAATCTAACTTACCATCATATATTTTTCTAAGTTCAGACTCTGAAGTAGGAAATCCAAATACATGAAAATCATCTATTTCCCTATCTTCCTTAGTTAAATTAGTATATTCTATTTTAGGAGCACTATTTTCTTCAAAAGTAATACCTGCCATTGGATAATTATTAATTTCTTCATAGAACAAATTATCTGCAGTAAAACTATTATCATCTTGATCATATATACCTTTAGCTAATCTAAGGGGTCTTAATATTACATAACCAACATCTACATTAATTGGTTCAAATATCATTGCATAATAATCTTCCATTGCTATCACCTCGAAAAAAACTTTTAGTACTTATTATATATTAATATTTAAAAAAACAAAATAAAAAAAATGCTTATTCAGCATTTTTTTCTTCAGTTTCAACTACTTTTTTACCTTTGTAACTTCCACAGTTAGGACAAACTCTATGTGGTTTAATAGCTGCCCCACATTCTGGACAAGTAACAACACCAACAGGTGTTAAAGCATTGTGACTTCTTCTCATTCTTTTTCTAGTTTTAGAAACTTTTCTAAAAGGTACTGCCATATTATTACTCCTATTCTTTATCTTTTAATATAGCGAATGGACTTTTAGATACAACTAAATCCTCTTCACTGATTAATCTCCAACCATCACCTTGATACTTACTGTAGTCTGTAACTTCAGTATATCTAGATGGGACCTCTAAGACAATATTTTGCCACAAAACATCAATAATATCAATAGTATTTTCTTCAAAATTAACTAATTCGTCAATATTTTCAACAACTTCTGTGGATATTTTATATTCTCTTTCGTCTAAACTTATTGAATCTTCTAAAATAACATCTGCTTCTAATTTACCATTTAATATAATCTCATTATTAAGATTAGACTTTAAATCACCAGTAAAATGAGAAGATTCAATTCTTTTTATCTCTGGTAAAAAGTATGTATCTTGATCAAAAGTAATATCTTGATCTATATGTAAATCCATATCATCGATTAATAAGACTTTATTTAAATCAATACTCATCTTTCCACCTCGTTTCTAAATTATATCATAAAATATCTATTTTTCAATAATTATTATTTTGTTTGATATATTTTATTAATACAAATACTACTATTCCTAAGGCTACAAATAATGGAATACTTACATACCATGGAATCATAGTTTTAGTTCTAGGAGTATATCCTTTATCTAAATTTTTACTTACTTGAATTTCTACTCCATCTGATGTTAATTTATCCCATGTATATGTACCATCTTTTTCATCCTTAGTAGTTGCATTTGTTTTAAGTACTTTTTTATCCGTTCTAAAAGTTATTTTAGCAGATGTCAAATATTCACAAGTAACATCTCCAGATAGATGAATATAATAATAATCTTTTTCATCCATGAAACTTTTTACTTCAAAACATTCTTCAAATACTTTAGATTCTTTTAATGATAAATCATCATAAGTATAATTTAATTTCAATATATTATGTGTATTATCATTAGATAAAGAAACTTTATAATACTTATTATCAGATAATTTTACTCTTTCATCATTTTCATTAATATCAGTAATACTTACAAAAGAATCATCATCTTCGATTCCTTTATCTTCATAAATAATTATTTCTTCATCAAAAACATTATTTTCATAGGTTAAGTTATATTCAGCTGTACATCCTGTTAACAGAAATAGACCTATTAATACTAATAATTTCTTTTTCATATTTCCTCCTAACTCTTAGACACAATATAGAATTGTCTAGTACCACAAGCATAGAATGAACTTAATGGCCATGTTTGTTGAGTTCTTTCTCTACTAGCAGGATCTGCTACTTTATATTGACCATTATCCATACCATATATTACAAAATAGTGTCCACCATTAGTAAAAGGACAATCTCCTATTTCATGAGCAAGCATTATTATCATACTGTTTCCTGAAACTAATGCATCATTAAATTTCTCTTCAGTATCAGGATTAAGATTCATAGATTCACTAACTTTTAATCCAGCATACTCTAGATATTTTTTATCTCCTTCAGTGTATGTACCACTACTAGAACAATATCCATTAGCACAAATCCAGTCGGTAGTATCTCTTGGAGTATGTCCTGCTTTACCTAACATAGTAGATGCTATAATCGCACTTGAAGTAGGTCCACAACCATGAGTTGCTATTGATCCATAAGAACCATATGGTTCATTAGGATAATCTCCTTGACAATAATAAACTAAACCATCCATTCCTCCAGTTTGATTTCTTTTCTTTAGTTCAGTTTCTGCCAATTCTCTATTTTTCTTTTCTTGTTCTTCACGCAATGCATTTAATTCTTCTCTTACTTTTGCAGCTGCTTGATTTTCTGCATTATTTTTATCTTTTGCTGCTTGAATTTCTGCATCACGTTGTGCTTTTAATATTTTTACTTGAGTAGCATTGGCATTTTCCCAACATTCAGTATTCATTACTTTTGTAGTTCCTAAAGTAGTCATTAACATATTTACTAATAATGGTATAAAGAAAACTACTGTAGCTGCTACAAATCTAACCACTATTTTATTAATTTTTTTCTCTTCTACATTCTTTTCCTGACTAGTAACTATTTTAAATAGATCATATCCTACTAATACTATTAAAAATATAGGTACAAGAATACATAATATTTCAAATAGATCTTTCACAAGTGAAATACTTGCTACAAAACCGGGATCAGTACAAGCTTTCAAAAACATCCTATCACCTCTATTGTGATTATAGCATATTTTAACTAAAATTCCATCGCAATATCATATTATTTTCACGTCTATAATTTATTATTATTTACATGAAAGGAGGAAACATATAAATAAAAATACTAATTAAATAAATCTATTTAGATTTTATATAAATTTTTTATTTTCTATTCACACCTATACTTAATTAAAAAAGAAAAGATTAAATCAAATCTTTTCTTTTTTAATATATAAATACATTTAATTTATCTTCATCTGATACATCAGAATAATATTCATAATCAAATATTAAATATATCTCTTCACTATTATTATCTAAATATCTAGTAGCACGTCCATATTGATAGTTATTAAATTCAAAATTAATATCGTAATCTTCGAATCCATAATTATTTAAATATTTTACTAATTCTTTTAATTCTCTTTTAAAAGAATCCAAATTATTCTTTCTTATAGTTTTATTAATTTTCATATCTATAACAATATTTTCATTTTTTGATATTTGCTTATATAAATCAATATAATCTTCTATAGAAGTTCTTTTATTAAAACTATAATACTTATCTATTAAATCAGATAATTCTTTACTATCTGAAGATTTTTTTAATAATATATTATCCCCTTCTAAATCAATACTTTCTAAAGAAATATTTATAGATTTAGAATTACTCATAATATCTTTTATATCTTTTTTTAAATCAGTATTTATTTCTCTTATTTTATATTCATATATATAATTTTCATAAATACCTTCTTTTAAAATATCAAAACTTTTATATTTTTCATAATTATTTTCATCTTTATAAATTACATATATTACATCAAAATTAATTAATCTTTTAGATTCAACACTTACTCTATATATATAAGAATCTTCGATTATTTTTTCTTCTTCATTATCAAGATAAGTATTTTTATTTTGAGTTATATGTTTTATTTTAAATTCTTCATTATATTTATTTTCTAAATATGATAATACTTCTTTTTTTATTTTATTATCTTCTAAACTAAATCTAGAGATAGATAAATATCCTAAAAATATAATTATACAAACTATAAAAAAAAGTTTTTTTATTGGCATTTTATCATCTCCTAATAATATTTTACACTTTTTTACATAAATAATCTATTTTTATTTTCTTATATTCAAAAAAAGTACTAATTTCGTGGTATAATAACAACGTTTTTTTAAAGGAGGGATACTATGAATATATTAGAAAGTTTTGCAAAATACTTAGAAGTTAAAACTACTTTTTCTTCATTATTCATCTATTGTATTATTCAAACAATCGTAGCATTTATAATTATTAAGATAACTAAAAATTTCTTTAAAGCTTTATGTTCTCATTTTGATAAAGATCAAAGAAAGAAATATCTTCATAACCAAAAATATAATATATTTCTAGATATAATATTAATTATTACATGTTATGTAATATGGTCTGCATACTTAACAAGTTTAGTTACTGTAATATCTTTTGTATCAGCTGCTTTAACTCTTGCATTAAGAGATGTTGTATATAATTTCTTTGCAGGAATGTATATAAGTATTAAGAAACCATTTTCAGTTGAAGATAGAATTGAAGTAAAAGATATTATCGGAGATGTAGTTAATACTAATTATTTAAGTTTTGAAGTTTTAGAAGTTAACAATAAAGCTAAAGGAGAACAATCTACAGGAAGAATTGTTTCTTTTCCAAATAGTTATGTATTTTCTGAACCAATTAAAAATTTCGTAAAAGAATTTAAATATATTTGGAATGAGATGACTATTAAAGTTGATATGGATTCAGATATAACAAAGACAAAACATTATTTATATAAGATAGTTAATGAAAATGAAATAGTTGCTTCAATTCCTAGAAAAATGGAAAACCAAATAGGTAATGTAGATATCGATTATAGAATTTACTACAATAAATTAAAACCAATTATATATACTAGTATCGTAGATAATCATGTTGAACTAGTAATTAGATTCTTATGTCATCCTAAAAAAATAAGAATTGTTGAAAATGAAATTTGGTTACAAATATTAGACTATTATAAAAAAGGAAAGATTAATCTATTTAAAGATTAATCTTTTTCTTCTTCTTCATAATATTTAGATAAATATAAGTCTGTTACATCATTCTTTTCATCTACTATTTTTTCAAATTTAGGCAACTCTTCTTTTGAAGATAAACCAAAATAATCTAAAAATTCATTAGTAGTAGCATATAGAATTGGTCTACCTGGAAGATCACTTCTTCCTTCTTCTTTAACTAAGCCTTTAGCTACTAATTTATGAATCATTTCACGAGAATTAACTCCTCTTATTTCATCTACTTGAATTCTAGTAACTGGTTCATTATAAGCTACAATTGCTAAAGTTTCTAAAGCAGCTTGAGATAAATTACTACTTTCATCTTCTAAAAGTTTTTGATAATATTCACGATGTTCTTTCTTAGT
>CACYBN010000036.1 GCA_902772675.1 uncultured Erysipelotrichaceae bacterium | reverse complement strand
TAATTCCATAGCTCTATGAATCTTATTATAAAGAATTTCTCCAGCATTATTTAAAGTAACACCATCTTTATTTCTATTAAATAAAGTGGTATCAAGATCTCTTTCTAATACTTTGATAGATTTACTAACTGCAGGTTGACTAACCATCAACTCATTAGAAGCTCCTGTAATACTTCTGTTCTTTGCTACATAATAGAAAACCTTATATAATTCTAAGTTAGTTTTCATAAATCACCTCATAACTAAAAGTTATATATAATATGAAAAATATATATTTTAATTATATCAAGAAAAGTGATATAATACAAACTTAGTTTGAAAGGGGCCTCTTCAAACAAATATTAAAAAGGAGGGTTTAAGTTGGATAAAGCATTCTTAGAAGAACTAAGAAAAGCAAAGAGTACTTATGAAACATCATTAGTATGTTATTTCAATGATGGAGTTATTAGAAAAGATCTTCATTTTATGGATGACAATCTAGAAAAAGCAAAAAGAAAAAATGAATTCTATTTAATTAGTGAAGCATTGTTAGAACAAACTAAAAGATATGGAAGTAAATATGACTTTGATACTATCAAAATGGATCTATTATTAGGATTAATATATGATGCTAAAGATGTAGATAAAGATGATAATATTAAAGAAAATGCTGAACCAATTAATGGAATGTTACGTTTCTATACAGGAACAGCTAATACTTATTTAAATGGTGAACAAACTAATAATTATAATAGTAAGTACAGTCTTCAAAGTTATATTACATTTGATAATCTAATGTCTTCTATAAAGCAAAAAGGATTAAAATATGATGGACCTAAATCATTTGAAGAATTAAAAGAAAGAATTCTTAATAATGAAGTGTTTGAAATTACTATATCTGCTTCTTCATTAAATAAAGAAGAAAGAAAAGCAATTTCAAAAGAAGTTGAAGAAGAAGTAATTGAAGAAACACCAGTTAAAAAAGAATCTAAAATACTAAGTCTTTTCAAAAGATAATAAAAGAGTAGAAACAATAGTTTCTACTTTTTTATTTAATTGTTAAAGAAATTATGCTATTCTATAAATAGGTGATAATTATGAAAGATAAAACTAATTATAAGTTATTAGTAATTCCAATATTTTCATCAATTTTATTAGCTGTAATATTAACAATTATATTAATAAAAAATGTACCTATAGATGAATATTTCATAACAGGTTCTGGAATAGACAATACTTTTGCAAGTCCATATGATATTGCCGCAATATTTGGAATGTGGATATGTTTTCTATTAGTCTTCGCAGTACTAACAATAGCTAGCATTAGATTAAAGAAAATATCAATTTCATTTTCGGTTTTACTATTATTTTTAATGTATAATGCTATAAGTCTATTCATAATACCATCAAAAGATACAAAATTAACCATAATTTCAATAATTTTAATAATATATTCTAGTGCAATGGTAGTACTGGAAGTAATGATTAGTAAGCCTAAAGGAAAAGCATCATAAGATGCTTTTTTATTTTATAAAAAAATGTTATAATATGTTCGATTAAGGAGTGATCTACATGGAAGATACTATTGTAGCTATATCTACTGCTTTAGGTATAGGCGCTATCTCAATAGTTAGATTATCTGGTAAAGATGCTATTGAAATAGTTAATAGTTGTTTTGAAGGAAAAGATCTAACTAAAGTAAAATCTCATACTATTAATTATGGATTTATTAAAAATGATGAAGAAGTAATAGATGAAGTATTAGTTTCTGTTATGAAAGAACCAACAACATATACTAAAGAAAACATAGTAGAAATAAATTGTCATGGTGGTATTATCGCTACTAATAAGGTTTTAGAAACTATGTTAGAAAAAGGTGCTCGTCTAGCAGAACCTGGAGAATTTACTAAAAGAGCTTTCTTAAATGGAAGAATAGACTTAGTAGAATCAGAATCTGTTATGGATATTATTGAATCTAAATCAGATGAAGCCAGATCTTTAGCTATCTCATCACTAAAAGGAAATATATCTAATTTAATAATAGAGTTTAGAAATAATTTAAAACAATTATTATCACAAATAGAAGTAAATATAGACTATCCAGAATATTATGATATAGAAGTAGTAACTAAAGAAAATATTAGAGAAAACTTAGATACTATGAAAAAAGATATTAATAAATTAATCAAAGAATCAAAAAATACTCTTCCTATAAAGGAAGGTATTAAAACTGTAATATTAGGAAGACCTAATGTAGGTAAAAGTTCTCTTCTTAATTCTTTATTAAATGAAGATAAAGCTATTGTTACTGATATAGCTGGTACAACAAGAGATATTGTAGAAGGAGAAATTCTTTTAGATGGAATACTTCTAAAGATGATAGATACTGCTGGTATTAGAAAAACTGATAATAAAGTTGAATCTATAGGAGTAGAAAAATCACTATCTCTTATTAAAGAAGCTGATTTAGTAATAGTAGTTCTTAATAATAATGAAAAACTAACTAAAGAAGATGAAGAAATACTAGAAAAAACTAAGAATAAACCTAGAATAGTAGTAGTAAACAAAATAGATTTAAAATCTAAATTAAAATTACCTAAAGAAGTATCTAATATAGTTGAAACTTCTACTATTAAGAATTCTGGTATAGAAGAATTAAAAGATAAAATTAAAGAGTTATTTAATATAGAAGAAATAAAAACTAAAGATTATACTTATCTATCTAATTCAAGACAAATATCTTTAGCTAAAAAAGC
>CACYBN010000035.1 GCA_902772675.1 uncultured Erysipelotrichaceae bacterium | reverse complement strand
TTACATGAGTATTATAGTAATCCCATAGTAATCTTCGATAATTATTTATATTTAACATAGTTAATACAGAATCGAAAAATTCATCATCGGCATCTACATAATTTAAAACATATCTATCCATCAAAGATACCATAAAAATAAACTTATCATTTTTTCCTCTAAGTAAAGCTTTAACTACTTTTCCTTTGTCTCCACCAGTAAAAACATAAGATAATATACGTCTATAAGATTCTTTTGAAAAACTGTATATTACTTCACTAGATAAGAAATCTGTTACTTTAAAATTATTAGACATTACTAATTCATCAAATAATTTCTCTTTAGTTAAAAAGATAAAATCAATATATTCCTTTTCAGAATCATATATTGAAAATAAATCTTTTAAATTACTAAGACCAGTCTTATCTAAAGACATATATATATACTTATCATTTCTAAAAGTAGATGAAGTTACTACTTGATAAAATTTACTATATTGATTATGTTTTTTTAATAGCATTAATCTTTTTACAATAGAACCAGCAATACTAACTGCATATTCTTCAGGATATGTTTTAAGTCCTAATAAATCTTTATCAAGTAATGAAACAATATCAGTATCACTCATAGATACAGTTTCATTTAAAGTTAATGATAATATTCTTCTACAATTTACACCATTCATGTAATCACCACTTTTTACTCTAAAATTATTTTATCATAAAAAATAGTAATAAAAAAGAATAGATTACTCTATTCTTATACATCTAAATTGTGATAAACATTTTGTACATCATCAATTTCTTCTAAAGCATCAGCTAAATTTAATACTTTTTCAGTAGTTTCTTCATCTAAAGAAACAGTATTTGATGCAACATATGTAACTTCTGATGTAATAAAATCAGATACTCCCATTTCTTCAAGAGCAGATTTAACATCTATAAATGTATCTGGTGTAGTATAAATTTCAAATGAATCATCATTAACTACTACATCTAATGCTCCATTATCTAATGCAGTCATCATTATTTCATCTTCATCATAGTTCTTTTCTATAACAATAACACCTTTTTTATCAAACATATAACTAACAGAACCATCAGTTCCTAAATTACCTCCACGTTTAGTGAATGTAGATCTAACTAACATAGCAGTTCTATTACGATTGTCTGATAAACAATCTACCATAAAAGCAACACCTGATGGGCCATATCCCTCATATCTAATTGATTCATAGCTTTCATCTGATCCAGACTTAACTGCTTTATCAATTGCTTTTTGAATATTATCTTTTGGCATATTGTTACTTTTTGCTTTTTCTACTACTAATCTTAAGTTAGGATTAGTAGCAGGATCACCATTTGTTCCTTTAGCAGCTACATATAATTCTTTAGCGATTTTTTGGAATATTTTTCCTCTTTCAGCATCTAACAATCCCTTTTTTCTATGGATTGTAGCCCATTTAGAATGTCCACTCATACTTTCCTCCTATTTTAAAAATTCAATTACTACTGGGGTTAATACTAGTAATAATATTAATGGTATATAAAATAATACCGATATAACAGAAACCTTTAAAGGTATCTTACTAATAATTGCTTTTATTCTTCCTACTTCTTTATCTCTTAAGAAATCAATTTGTTCATCAATATCTTTACTTATATTATTTCCTAGTTCAAAACTTTGACTTATATTTAATAAAATACTATTTATAATATCAGATGGCATTCTTTCTCTTAAAGAATCTAAAGAATCTTTAAATCCCTTACCATGATCTATTTCATTTAAAAATATTTTAAATTCATCTGATAATTCATTATCTACATTAGAACATGCAATTCTAATACTTGAAGTAATATCTTTATTAGATTGTAATCCTAAATTAACTACTTCAAAATATTGTAAAGCATCAAATTCTAAATCATGAATTCTTTTTTCTATTTCTAAATCAATAAATAAATAATATACTAATTTATAATATAAATATGTGAATATAGGACTAATTATAAATCCCCAATCCGGTATATATAATAACACAAAAAATATTATTATAGAAGTAATAGTTCTAATATTTAAGAAAAATAATGCACTAAAATTAGCTCTATTACCTAATAATTTTAATTTTCTATTTAACTTATTAACTGTTTTACTAGAATATATCTTCATCATAATTTCACCTCGATATATACAATTTTACGTATTATATAAATATATAAAATATATAGTAATAGGATTATTATAAGTACTGATATGCCTAATCCAGTAGTAAATAATACGTTAAAATAACTAGAATTTAATAATAAAATAGAAATTATTAATAATGGAGGTATAACTACTAATATTTTAAATACTAATCTAGATTGACTAGATGCAGAATTAAGTTCCTCTCTTAGTTTCTTTCTCATAATAGAATTCTTTTCTATAGAATTAAATACAGATACTATATCTCCACCTGTTTCATTAAGAACACTTAAGAAAGATGCTAAATATAAAGACTCACTACAAGGAACTCTTAAACTAAATCTTTTAAATACTTGTTCTAATTCTAATCCACTAGAAATTTCTAAACTCATCTTTTTAAATTCATCTGATATTAATCCATCCATAGTACTACTAACCATATCAATAGCTTGAACAATACTAAGTCCTGATTTAAATGAATTATTCATAATAACAATCGCAGTACTCATATCATCAGATATTTTTTTATCTACATATTTATGAACTATATATAAATAAATATCATATATAAAGAATCCTAATAAGAAAGATAATACTATTAAATATAAAGTTATCTTCTTTTTAGTTAAAACAATATTTATAAATAATAAGAATACAAATAAAGTACCAATAAATATCTTTTTACTTAAATAATTCATATTATCTGATATTTTTAAAGAACCTGAGTATTTAGAATATTTTCTTGAATAACTATCAAAAGCATGAGTCTTAATTAATTTCTTAGAAAAATTATTTTCTAATTCTTTATAATACTCTAATAATTTATCAACTAAAGAAGGAGATTCTATATCTAATACTAGTGAATATTTATCAAATCTTTTCTTTAATTTTAAACTCTTATTATAATTATATAATCTATATAATATATATATACCAATTACTATCAATATAATTATAAATATAATTAGTAAAATATTAGACATAAGTTATCCCCTTTCTATTATTTTTTTGTAGTTTTCTTTTTCTTTACTTCTTTCTTTTTAGTAAACATATCATCTAATAAATCTATTCCTCTATTTTTAATAATTTCATATACTTTAGGAATATTATCATATAATATAAATTCACCATTTACTTCACCATTTTCAGTAATACCATGTTTTAAGAAAGCAAATATATCTTGTAATTGAATTTCTTCTCCATCAAAAGATGTTATCTCTGAAATATTAGTAACTTTTCTTTTACCATCAGATAATCTCTCTACATTAATTACTATATCAATAGCACTTTCTATATATCCACGAATAGCTTTAATAGGAAGTTCCATTTCACTCATTAAAATCATTGTTTCTAATCTATTTAAAGCATCTCTAACACTATTAGCATGTAATGTAGTTAAAGATCCATCATGTCCTGTATTCATAGCTTGTAACATATCAAAAGCTTCTTTTCCACGAACTTCACCAACAATAATTCTATCTGGTCTCATACGTAAAGAATTACGAACTAAATCTCTTATAGTTATTTCTCCATCTCTATCATAGTTAACATTTTTAGTTTCAAGAGAAACAACATGTTCTTGTTTAAGTCTTAATTCACAAGCATCCTCAATAGTTATTATTCTTTCATCATTATTAATACATGAACTTAGTACATTTAAAAGAGTTGTTTTACCAGAACC
>CACYBN010000034.1 GCA_902772675.1 uncultured Erysipelotrichaceae bacterium | reverse complement strand
CTACTTAGTAGTCTTTTTATCTTTGTAATTTTAATACTTTATCATGTTTATTAATTGGATGTTTATCTATATATAATGCACATCACTTATTTTATTTAAAAGTAGAAGAAACTAAGATAATACTAAAAGTACAAAGAAGAAATCAGCTAAATAATTTCTCCTTTTTATATAATCAAAATTAAAAATATGATAAGATATATTTGTATAGTAGGAGGAATAGAGTATGTGGATTTATATAGTAATTGCAGTACTTGTATTATTAGTTATTTATGCATTAATTATGTATAACAGTTTTGTTAAACAAAATAATAAAGTTAGAGAAGCTTTTTCTACAATGGATGTTTATTTAAAGAAGAGATGGGATTTAATTCCTAATCTTGTAGAAGTAGTAAAAGGATATGCTAAACATGAAAAAGAAACTCTAAAAGAAATAGTAGAAATAAGAAAAGGTTCTTATGATAAGATGACAGATGAAGATAAGTTAAAAGCTAATGAAAGTATTAAAAATGATATTAGTAAAATTATGGCTATTGCAGAATCTTATCCTGATTTAAAAGCAAGTGAAAACTTTATAGATTTAAGTAATCAATTATCTCAAGTAGAAGATGAAATAGCTAATTCTAGAAAATACTATAATGCAGTTATAAGAAACTACAATATAAAAATAGAAATGTTTCCAAATAGTATATTTGCTAAAATATTTGGATTTAAAACTAAGTCTATGTTTGAAATAAATTCAGATGAAAGAGAAGATATTAAAGTAGATATCTAATGGTGAATATTATGAAGAAAAATTTATTACTATTTATTCTTTTGTTTTTATTAATAATTCCAATAAGTATAAAAGCTGAAGTAGAAGATACGACAGGAAATGATTATTATATAACTAGTTATGATATTAATATTAAAGTAAATGAAAATAATACTTTTAATATTAAAGAAAAAATAGATGCATCTTTTGAAGTACCAAAGCATGGTATTATAAGAAAAATACCTGTTAGAAATAAAGTTAAAAGAATAGATGGTACTTCATCTGATAAACGTGCTCAAGTATTTGATATTAAAGTTAATGATAAGTATTCTGTATCTCTTTATAGTGATTATAAAAATATAAAAATAGGAGATCCTGGTAAAGTACTAATAGGAAATAAAAGTTATGAAATAAGTTATTTATATAATATTGGTAAAGATCCTTTAAAGGATAAAGATGAGTTTTATTTTAATATAATAGGTAATGATTGGGATACAACTATTTCAAATGTTACATTTAGAATAGAAATGCCTAAAGCATTTGATAAAGAAAAAATAGGTTTTTCTAGTGGAAGTTATGAATCTATAGATTCTTCTAATATTACATATAATGTAGATGGAAATATTATAAGTGGAACTTATAATGGAACTTTAAATAGAAATGAAGCTATTACTATTAGAATGGAATTACCAGAAGGATATTTTGTAGGTGCAAAATATATAAAGAGTATTTGGTTTTATATTGGAATAATAGTACCAATAATATGTTTAATATTATCTTATTTTATTTGGAAAAAATTTGGTAAAGATGAAGAAGTTGTAGATACTGTAGAATTTTATCCACCAAACAAATTAAATAGTTTAGATGTTGCTTATTACTACAAAAATAGTGTTAATTCAAAAGATGTAGTTTCATTACTTATATATTTAGCTAATAAAGGTTATATAAAAATTACTGAAATTGAAGAAAAAGGATTATTAAGAAAAAAGAAAAGTTTTAAAATAACTAAACTAAAAGAATATGATGGAAATAATTATTGTGAAAGATTATTTATTAAAGGATTATTTAAAAATATAAAGTCTAATTCTGATGAACCACAAGAAGTAACTTTAAAAGAATTAAAAGACAAGTTTTATAAAACAATTAATAAAATAGTTAATCATGCTAATGGTGAAGGAAGAAGAAAAACAATAATTGAAAAAGCTCCAACTAAACAAAGTATATTTGTTGCTGGATTATTTATAATATCTGCTTTTATAACTATACTTCCGCTAATATTAGAAGTTGGTATGCCAGAGTTACTTATTGAGTATGTTTTCTTCGTATTCGGAACAATTTGTATTGCTATATATTTGAGAAAAAATCATACTCCTGGTGATATATTTGGAGGAATATTCTTTTGGTTATGTTTTTGTAGTTTTGGATTATTTGTTCCTATAGCAATGATTGTAGCTCTTTTAGAATTTGATTATCTTATAGCACTTGCATTAGGACTAATTAATTCTTTTGTAATTATTGTTTATTTTATAAATTTACCAAAAAGGACAAGGTTTGGAACAATAATTTTAGGTAAAGTTAGAGGTTTCAAAAAATACTTAGAAACTGTAGAAAAAGATAGACTTGAGTCTTTAGTAGAACAAAATCCAACATATTTTTATGATATATTACCTTATGCCTATGTTTTAGGTGTATCTAATAAGTGGATTAAAAAATTTGAATCACTTTCAATAGTTGAACCAGATTGGTATTATAGTACAACTCCATTTAGTCTAAATACATTTAGTACTTCAATAAATAGGACATTAGATAGTGCTTATAATGTAATGACATATGATTCAACTCCAAGCAGTGGAGGAGGTTCTGGATTTTCTGGAGTAGGTTCTTCTGGTGGCGGATTCTCAGGTGGAGGATCTGGTGGAGGAGGAGGAAGCTCCTGGTAATAAAAAAGACAATTATTATTGTCTTTTTTTATTTGTATAATTTTTATTAATATCTAACGGAGCTGTAATTTTACTTATAATAGTGCATTAAGAATTTAATATCCATTCAATAATCAATTTTTTAATTTCATAATATTCTTGTTCTTCAAATTGCATATTAGCTATACAAAACTTTTTTGATGCAATATGAGAACAAAACATACATTCGTATAGATCAAAACAATCTTGAATAAATAAGGAATTACTTACTTTATTAGAACAAATAACATTATAACTATTACTACAATCTTTAGAGTCATCACATCTTATACAGAAACTACAAGTGTTAGATCTTTGAGATGCAAGTAAGAAATAACTATTACCACAAGAATCACAGTAAATCATATTTTTTGAATCACTACAATCAGTACATCTATAAATATTTTCACATCTATAAATCGTATCACTTTTTATTACGTTAATAGAGTCATAAACTCTTTCAGTTGTAGTCAAATTAATAGTGTTCCATATATCAATTAATTCTTGTAAGTTATTTATTTCTTTTTTAGGAAGCATCCAACCAGTCTGTTCATCTTTCTTTTCCATATTTTTATTTGTTATAAATCTACCACTATTAATAGAGTCAGCCCATGTTGTTTCGTTTGTAGTTGAATCATTTACTTGCTTAGGTAATTTAATATCAAATGCAAACTTTTCTAATAATATATCTAATGAATAATTGTTCTCCTTATCAAATATACTTTCAAATATTTTATTAACAATTTCTATTGCTTTAGTATCATTCATTATTTCACACACCTTTCTTGCCTGTTGAATTAGATAATAAAATTTCTTTTAAACTAACATTACTATTTAAACTAAAATTATTTTTAGATTTATTTAAATTCCTGTTGTCATTTATATAATTATTACTATCTATAGTTGTTCTTTTAATTCTAGGAATACTTGTATAATCTAATGTAATTCCTTTAAATGCAGGTAATAGTACACCGTTTGAGTCTATTCTAACAATACATTCACGTGTTTGAAGTTCAGTTAATAGTTTAATCTTTTTATCTCTAGAATCATCTAGAGGTATTTTCATATTAAAATTATCTACTAAGACATTAGCATCTAATTTTGATACTCTAAAGATAAAATAGTTTATTACGTTTGCAAATATTGAACTTTTTAATTGATCTGATATTTGATTAAAATATTGTCCTGCTAATATTAAAGATAAATTATATTTTCTTGCTTCTGATAAGTATCTAGAAAGAATAGGATTTTCAATTAATGAGACTTCATCAATAATAAATATTATATGTTCATCTATATCTCGTCTTTGAATAATAGTAAATAACTGTTGCATTATTAATCCAGATATAGTTTTTGTTACTTTGTCTCCAAGTTTTGTTCTATCTAATGAGAATAGGGTTAAGAAATTATCATGGATAGTATTTTTTAAATTTTCATAATTTTGTTCTGAATTAAATACTGGTATCATTTCCATTTCATCTATGAATCCTATAATTGGAGATATAGCTTCACCATAAGATTTTGTTTTTAAATCATTAAAGTCTGATAAGAAAAAATCTATTACACTAAATGGTAAATGATTTTTTAATTTCTTTATTAAGTCATTTCTATATTCTAAATCTAAAATAAGTCTTCTTAAGTTTCTAAAATTAAATGATTCATCAGTTAATAACAAGTGAATCGAATGTCTTAAAACTCTTTCTAGTTTTGAATTATATTGGTCAGCAATTAATGATTTTAGTAAATCTAATAATAGTTCTGTAGATGCTACAATATTGTCATTATTATTAATAAATAAGTCGATACTATCTAAATTACTTTTAAAATCAATTACTTTTCCAATACCACCTATATCTTGTTCTAGAGCAGCATGTGGATCTATTACTACAACTTTATATTTTGGTTTTAAAAATTCGTTTTTATTAATATTATTGATTAATAAACTTATAAATTTAGATTTTCCACATCCAGAAGAACCCATTATGATAGAGTGTTTATCAAAACTAAAATTATTTTGATTTAGATAGAAATTACCTTGTAAATAAGGAAATGT
>CACYBN010000033.1 GCA_902772675.1 uncultured Erysipelotrichaceae bacterium | reverse complement strand
TGGTCTTAAATTAGAATTATCAGATAATTTACAAATTAATAGTTCAGGATATCTATCGTGTATTCCTTCAATTGTAACCCATAAATTTTCTGTTTCTTCAGTTTCTTTATCTGTATAAATTATTTCTATATCATCTGGATACTTTTTATCTCTAAATGGATCTAAATATTCTAATTCTCTAGTACTTAAAAAATTATTAATATTTTTATAATTATCTTCTAGTTTGTTCTCTACTATTTTAGATCCTTCTATATGACTTACTATATCATCGCTTAATATAGTTACATCTAAATCTAATTTAGTCATTAATTCATAACTCATATCTAGTTCATCATTTAAGAAATCTTCATTTATATATAGTTTATTTTTTCCATCTCTTTCAATATTACCTACAATTCTTAATGATAAACCATATTCTTTATCTACATATATATATCCAAATAAAGGAGAAATAAATCCTTTATATTTAAATTTTTTACCTATTTTTTTTATAGTTTTTCTATTCTCTATTCCAACCCATTTTCTATCTATTTCATGGATCTTTGCTTCAGTAAATTTCATATTATCACCTATAATAATTATATCATACTATTCACATAATTTTATAAAACTATTTGGTACATCTGTTTCAAAAGTCATTTCTTTATTAGTTATTGGATGAACAACTACTAATTTATTAGCATGTAGAGTCATTCTACCTATTGGATTAGTCTTAGAATCATACTTTTTATCTCCCACGATAGGAGTACCTAAATCTTTCATATGTACTCTTATTTGATTCTTTCTACCAGTATCAATAGTTATATCAAGCATAGTATATTTATTATTACCCATTACTTTACGATAATGAGTTATTGCTTCTTTACCATCACCCATTTTATCTGATGAATATACATATAATGTTTTAGTTTCTTTAAGCCATGAACGAACTACTCCACTGTTCTTTTTAGGAGTACCTTCTACTACTGCTACATATTCTCTTAGTTTTACTAAATTATCCCAATTATCTTGAAATAATTTTTTTAATTTCTCATTTTTAGCAAATAGAACTATTCCACTAGTATCTTTATCTAATCTATGTACTATAAATATTTTTTGATTTTTCTTTTTTACATAAGTAATTGCTTTATGAAATAAAGTTCTTTCTTTTTCATTATCAGTAGCTATAGTTAATAATTTAGATGGTTTATTTACTACTAATATATCTTTATCTTCATATATAATATTTAATTTTTCACTTTTACGCATAATATCACCACAAGTAAATTTTATCATAAAAAAAATAGAGATTAAACTCTATTTTTATGTACTTATATCAACGTTGTCCCAGTTTTCTTCTGAAATTAACCAATTAACTGCACGATGTCTTTCAATTACTACTTCAGGATTAATAATAGGTTCTAATCCTTTAGATTCTTCTTCAACACAATACCAATCATATCTGTATACTAAATCTGCTAAATCTAAGATATCATTTACATCTCTATATAAGCATTTACTTGCAAAGTCTTTATAACTACTACAATTAGATACTATTGGTGTTATTTCGTCTGGATCAACTAATACATCTGGGAATGGAATTTCATCTACAAGTCCTAAAGCCCATAGTAATATATAGTAACCTTCAAATTGCCATGATATTTGAATAGCTAAGTTTTTATCCATTTTATCAAATAATTCTCTTTCTTCACGAGTTAAATCATTTTTAACATTAAATTGTTCTAATAATTTAGTAAAGAATTTCTTAGAATCTTTAATATATTTCTTTTTCTTACTATTTATAACATCACTAGCAAAATTACATACTATACATAATACTATTGCACGTCTTGTAACTTCTTCTAAAGATTTACCTAATACTTCATAACTACTCTTTATTTCAGGTAATTCCATAGTATAAGGTATTTCTTGTTGTTGAAGTAAGTAAATACTATTCATCTTTCTATCATATGATTCGATAAATTTATTATCACTAGCAGTTACTTCTAATGTTTGTAATGCAATATTAGCATTCATTAAATGTTCATCATTAGTTATCGCAGAAATTGCTACTAAGTAATTAGAAATATAAGCTACTTTATAAAATTTATTATTATTTAATAAGTAAGTTCTTATATTTATACCATTTTCATCGTTTTCATATTTATCTTGAAGGAAATAATTATTACTTGTAAAATTCTTTTTCATCCAATCTTCTAATTTAGATTCATATGCTTCTTCATCTTCACATCTAAATAAGAATACTCTATATGATAAAATACCATAATTTTGAAGATCAAATACATTGAAATCTTTTATTACTTTTATTCCTGCTGTCTTAGGGAATAAGAACTTAAATAATCCATGACCACTTATATTATGATAATAATATTGATAATCATCTTTGTTATAAGTTAATTCTTCATATTCTCTATATTTTTTTATTTCTTTTCTTTCAGGAACATCAGCATTGATATCGATTGCATATTTATTTTCAGCATTTTCAACTACTGTATGTTCAGAAATAATTTCTTCAGTTCCATGTGGTTTTTCTACTGGAGCAACCGCAGGTATTTCAACACTGAAGTCTTTATCTACTTTTGGTTCTTCTTTTTTATCAACAATAGTTATAACTTCAGGTATTTCAACTTTATATTTATTATCTTCTTCGATTTTCTCTTCTTTTTCTTCTTGTTTATTTTTTATTTTAAGATCTACATCTTTAAATAGATTTTTTATATCAATTGCATATTTATTTTCTTTTGGTGTTTCTTTCTTTTCTTCTTGTTTTAGTTCTTCTTTTTTCTTCTTCTTTTTATCTTTTTCTTTTAATACAATTGGTTCATTAAATATTTCTTCAAAGTCTATAAAATATTCATTATTAATATTTTCATCATCAAAAGTAACTTTTTCTATCTTATCATCTTCTTTTAGTTTTAAATCATTTTTATCAAAAAGATGATTTATATCCATTTTATACTTGTTATCTTTTTCTTTTTTAGATTTTTTCTCTTCTTCTTGTTTCTTGTCTTTTATTTTAATAGATAATCCATCTAAATCTATTTTATATTTATCTGTTATTTCTGATAGAGTTTCTAAATATTCTTTAAAATTAGGGAATATTTCATAGTCGAAGAAATTATATTCTTCACAAGAATTATTTAAAACATTAACTATGTAATTAAATATTAAACTCAAAGTATCTGTAGATTCTTCATTCATTTCTATGAATAAATAAGAATCTTTATTTTTTAATACCCAATTAGAATTTTTTGTTGGTCTACTAGTACCTATATCAAATTTACTTAAATCATCCCAGAAAAGAGATAATATTCTATAAATTTTTCTAGATAATACTCTATTATCTTTTATGAAGATAAATTCATCATTTAATCCAGTGAAATATACTTCATCATTGATAACAGTTAATAATACAACATCATTATCTACTTGATATCTATATTTAAAATAGAATTCTGGTAAAACTATTCCTTTATATTTACAATCAGTTTCTATTTCTATTTGAGCAGTTGTTTTTTCTTTCTTTTTAACTTTTACTTCTTCAACTTCTACTTCTTCTTCTAAAATATCTCTATTAACATATTTAGGTGGATTTATTGGTTCATATACTGATAATGTTTTTAATACATCTGTCATTAATTTATAGTTTTTATCAGTAGTTATACCTTTTCCATCTATAATTCTATTTCTAATATCTATATTAATAGTAAAATTAACAATCATACCATTAATTAGAACAAAGTTATTTAAGATTTTTTTATTACCATCTTGTATAACTATTCTTTTAACTGGTAAATCATTTATTTCTTCTTCTTTCTTTAATATAACTTTAAAATCTTCAAAATCATATTTATCAAACATCTTATTGAATTTTCTTTTATTAGTAAATCCACTGAAGATAGCACTTAAAGAAGAAAACTTATCAGTAGTAAATATAAATAATGTATTATCACTTATACCTAATTCTTCATATGATGTTCTTTTTATTTCTAACCAGTTATCAGGTATTGTAATGGAAAAACCTACACTTCTATTGGAGTATACTACATTTCCTACTTTAGTTATCTTTTTCTTCTTTTTAGTACTTTTTGTTTTAGTATTATTATTCTTAGAATTCATCATATTCACCACCATCTCTTAAATCTTCAATTCCAAAGTTTTCTGAATAGCGTGGATATTTTAATTCACCTACACGATAAGCTTCTTTCATATTTTGATCATATTCTCTAAATGCTGCATAATCTTTTATTCCTCTACGACATAATTTAGATAAAAGTAAAGCCATTTCTTCTTGTTCAACACCTATCATTAAAGATTTTTCAATTTTATACTTTGCTTCTTCTCCAAAATATGGATGATATTTAAAAGCAAGAGATAAGTAATTTAAACATTTCTTTAAATTATCTTTTCCTACACTATCTAAGTTAGTAAACATTTCATATTTCTTAAATAGTTTTGTTAAATAATCATTGAAGTCATTTTCTTTAATAGATGATTCTAATTCTTCTAGATATTCTTCTAGCAATCTATCTCTAGTTAAATAATCAAATGATCTAAATATATATCTTGGATAATCTAACCAACCTGCATCTATTAATCCCATGACATAATTATATTTAATTTGGAAATCTTTTTTAGATTCATATGATGGTAAATAATCTTTATCTTTATGAGCTTTATCAACATTATATTTAGTTATATATTCTTCATAATCTTCAGGATTGTTAATAATAATATCATATAATTCTTTTAGTTTATCTGTATCATTATCTCTCATTACAAAGTCTATAAATAACATAATTGATTTTTGTGCTTCATATTTTTCAACATTTTGTAAATCATCATATGGAGTGTTTTCTTTAATAGCATTCATCAATTTTTGATATTCAATATTACGGAATTCTGGAGTAAATGTACTCTTTTCCATTCTGATAGTCCATGTTTCCATAGCGTTATGTTCTTGATATCTTAAATTGATTTCATTATCAAGATTTAGTTTTAGATGAGCACCTCTTTTAATACTCTTACCATCTTTATCAACAATGTTTGTTGCTTTAGTTACTACTAAGTCTACTCCTTTATTTGATAGTTCTTTAATAGATACTTTAAACTTATCAAAGTCAAGAGTATCATCAGGTAACATTGTAATTTTATCTACTTCAACATCTGGTATTTGAACTATTCCAAATGAGAAATCATTTTTATAATAAGGTAGATGTTCTACTACTAATTTTTGAGTATCATTAAAATTAATTCTGTAATTACTAATACTATTTAATAAAGAATCTTTTACTAGTTTAGATATTTCTAATTTTTCATTTTTTTCTTGTGCTTCTAATTTTTCTAATGATTTAATTATTTCATTTTTAATTTCATTTCTATCAGCTTTGTTATATTCAATTACTGTATTGAAATCATTAGAATTTTCTTTATTAACTTCACTATTTAAAGTAGATATTTCTTTTATTTCATCTTCATTTACTACAAAAGTCTTAATACTATCAAGAGTTCCTTCTTTTGGTTTAGTATCAGCTTTTTTATCTATCTTAGGTGCTTTCATTAAGTCTTCAATAGATAATTTAATATCAGGATTAGTAATATATTCTTTTCTTTCATAATGAGATTGTTCTTTATTAATTGGTTTAGTATGTTTAATTTTTACTTTACCAGCAATTATCTCATCTAAATCCATCTTATATTTATCTGTTTTTTCTTTTTTATCAACAACTTCTAAATCAATATCAGTTAAATCTAAAGCATATTTATTATCATATTCACTTTCATGTTCTAGATTATAAGTATCTACTTCATTATCTTCATCTAAGTCGTTGCTTTCAACTTTTACTTCTAGATTATTTAATGCTTCTACTTCATCAATCTTACTTAGAATAGATTCTTTCATCATATCTAAATCTTTTTGAGTATAATCTTTTAATTTGATATCTTCTAGATTAACTTTTTCTATATATTTTTCTTTTAGACGTAAATCTAGATCTCTAAATACTTCATCCATATTGATAGAATATTTATTTGAATATTTTTCTTTTTCTGCAAGTTCATAAGTATCTGTTTTCTTATCTCCACCTACATCTACTTTCTCAACTTGAGTATTTAATCTATCAAATTGTAAATCAATATATTTCTTAGCTTCTTCTACTTCTTCTTGTAATTTAGCATCAGATATTTCTTGTTTAACTTCTTTCTCTTTAGGAGTTTTTTCTTTTGGTTCTTCAATTTTTTCAAATTTACTTTCATTCATTTCAGTTGGAGGTTCAATTTCAAATAAGAATTCTTCTTTATCAACATGATCTTTTAAAGAATCTTTTTTCTTTTCTTGTTTATCTCCTTTTACAAGAAGACTTTCAAGTTCAGTTTCAATTTTTACTTTTTCTCCATTTGAATATTCAACATATTTTCCTTCTTTTAAATCATACCCTACATAAGTACTATAAATTTTAAAAATAGGAATAAATCTATTACTAACAAACTTTTTATCAGTATTCATTATTTCATCATGACTTAATATATGAATATCTCTTTTATCATCTAGTTTTACTCCATTAGTTGTATAAGATATAAGTCTTTTTACTTCTTCAGGGATAACAGAATTATATTTATCTACAATATTATCTACGTAATATTCATTTATATTTACTCTATCAAGGTATTCTAAAAAATCTGCAACTGAAATATTAGTAACCATATCTTTAACTAAGTTTACTTTATTTTTATCATATTCCTTAATTGCATCTTTATCTTCATAAAATAGAGCGTAGTAGTCATTGTTTTCTTTAGTATCACTTACATTATTAAACAACATTTTTAAACTAGTAATCTTAAATTCAGGCAATACTAAATCAGCAACACAATCATCATCTTCGAAAACAAAACATCTTCTATCTTTATTTAAGAAAACTTCTACTAATTTTTTGTCTTGCATATGAACTTTTAATATGAAATTATTTTCAGTATTCATCATATGTCCTCCCTTTTTATTCTATACCCCTACTATAACAATATAATTATACAATAATAAAAAGTAAAATTCTATAAAAAAGAAGATATTTTTTTAATATCTTCTACTTATATCCATTCTTCGCTATAGAAATATATTTTTCCATAACTTTTTTCATATCGCTAGGATAATATGTATTACTTCTTACTACTGCTGGTTGATATGTTGGATCTATATATATGAAGTAATACCATGCATACATATCTGCAACAAATTCAAATTGACTAGAATAAGAATAATCTCTTAAAGGTTTCTTACTAGACTTTTTATATTTATTTAATAAAGCTTGAACATCACTCTTACCACTTAGGTATTGACCAGTTTTAGCATAGAAATAACTATCCCAAGCATGAGTCATTTCATGTACTATTGTTTTTAAATAATAATCGCTATAACTACTAGGACATTGAATATCTATCCCACGATATCCAACTGATCTACCATATGTCATACCAGCAGAATCTGATCCCCATGTTTTGATATAATTTGTACTACCGACAAAATTCATTTTAGATGCAGTAAATACATATGGAGCCTTATTATAGAATCTAGTAACATAATTATTATAATTATCACTTACTGTATTTCCACATCCACTTTCTGTTTCTATAACTACATGTCCTAAAGTCTTTGTACTTTTAATAGAGAAAGTACTCTTTCTATAATCATTTCTTACTATTGCATAAAGAGTAAGATTGCTTTTAACATTCATTGGTATTCCTGGAACATATCCTGATTTAGAATTTGTATCTGTACTAGTAGAAAATAATTGTACTTCATTACCTCTACTTACAATATATGGAGGAGTTACACTACAACTAGAATTTGTATTATAAATAGTACATGTTGAACTACATCCTCCACTTTCTACAGTACTACATCCAAATAAATTATCAGCACTGTATGTTTTAAAAGTTACTTTTACTGACTTAGATGTTATTGCATATAAATTCATACTATCTTTAACAGAATATGAACTATCTACATCTACAACCTTCTTAGTAGCTTTATTTGAAGTACCCCATCCTACTACTTTCCATCCGCTTCTAGTAATACTAGGAGTAGTTATCTTACAACTAGTACTAGAATTGTAATAAGTACAACTATCAGAAGATGAAGAAATACTAGATGCTCCATTTGATATAAAAGAAGCTACTACTGTTTTAGAAGTAATTGCATAATAATTCATATTTTTATCTACAGATATTGTGGAATTAGCTTTAATACTAGCAGTATGAGAATCTTTACTAGTATCAAATCCATATATAGTAGCATAATTTCTACTTATATTTGGTGTTACTATATTACAGTTCTTTTCTTTATTATAATAACTACATTTAACAGTATTTTTAGATATTTTAGCACCATTTGCTTCAAAAGAAATAGTTACATCTTTTCTAGTTATTGCATAATATTTAAGATTTTCTTTAACAAAAATACTATCTGATACTTTATATGCTGCAGTTTTATTATCTTGATTAATATCCCACCCTAAAATATTACTATCTTTTCTTGTAATAGATGGCATAACAATCTTACAACCTTCACTACCAGTTAAATATTTACAATTTATTTTAGTAGTACCTATTTCATCTGCACCATTATCATCAAAACTTACTTCTAAAGGAGTATAAGATAATGCATATAAAGTCATATCTTCATATACTTTTATTTTAGAACCTTCTGTATATAAAGCTGTTACTAAAGTCTTATCTGTATTCCATCCAATTATTTTAGAACCACTACTAGTAATTTTAGGAGCATCAACAAGACAATATGAATCATTATATTTAGTACATGATAAATTATTAGTAGATATACTATTACCATTAGAATCAAAAGTTACAGTAACATTTTTCTTAGTATTTGCATATAATTTAATATCTTTAGTTAAAGTAATCTTTTCTCCACTAGAATATTTTATTTTCTTACCATCTTTATCAGTAGAATAACCTACTACATCATAACCGTCTTTACTAAATTCAGGTAATGTTACAACACATCCCGATCCATTATCAGTACATACTAAATAATTATCACTTATATTATTTCCATTATTATAAATTGTTACTGAATATCTATTTTTATTAGTAAAATCACTATTTTTTACCACTATTGTTTTATCGAAAGATCTACCACTTTTATCTTTTTCTACTACTCTAAAAGTTCCTGGAGATGTTACTTTATAAGTATTATTTTTAGAAAAACTACCACCATTCCAAGAATATTCTAATTCACTAGTACTTATATCTTTTAAAGTAACTTCACTACTGCTAGATGATGATATATATAAAGCAGAATCTACATTTGATAAAATATTATTTATTTCTATTTCTTTAGTAGGAGTCATATTATCATATTTATCTTTAACTACAAGATAATATCTTCCATTCTTATTTATTTTAAAAGTATTACTTTCTTGAAAAGTTACTCCATTATCTATTGAGTAATATAATGGACTACTTGTATTAGTAGCTTTTACAGTTATTTCTATTTCTGTATCAGAATATTTATCTAATCCTTCGATAGAATCTATTGTAGTTAAAGTTTCATTTTCATTTTCTTTGACTTTAATATAAAAATTATAACTAACACCTGTTTTTGATATTACATTATGTACATAGTAAGTTTTATTATCTAAAGATATTTTTTTATTACATCCTTCTACTCCAGCACTATCTTTTCC
>CACYBN010000032.1 GCA_902772675.1 uncultured Erysipelotrichaceae bacterium | reverse complement strand
TATTTGTTCTAAAGTTAATCCATCATCACCTACAACAAACAACATACCTTCTAAAATTGCTAGTTTATTCATCATGCCACCTCACATACTATATTGTCAAAGTTGTTTTCTTGATATATTTTTAATTCATTTTCTTTAGCCATTTCCAATATAGCTAGAAATGTTACTACTATATATTCTTTATTATAACTTTCAAATAATTCAAAAAAACTAACTTTTCTTTTTTCTTTTAATATTCTACGAATAGATGATCTTCTTTTTTCAACAGATAACTCTTTATTAGTAACTTTAGTATCTAATGGTTTCTTAGACTTTTCTCTTTCTAAAAATTTTTGAAAAGCTAATACTAAATCATCTAAAGTAATATCTCCATTATTTACTATTGTTTCTTCATCTTTATATTCTAAAATATTTTCAGGTACTTTTGTAAATATCTTTTTTCTTTCATTTTCTAAATCTTTAAACTCTTTAGTTAAATCTTTATATCTTTGATATTCTAATAATCTATTAACTAGATTTTCACGAGGATCTTCTTCCTCTCCTTCTTCTACATCTTCATGTCTTGGAAGTAACATTTTAGATTTTATTTCTAATAATTCCGCAGACATAACTAAATAACTACTAGCAACATTTAAATTCATTTCTTCCATCTTATTAATATAATCTAAATATTGATTAGTTATTTCTTCGATTTTTAAATCAAATATATCCATTTTAGATTCTTTAATTAGATGTAATAATAAATCTAAAGGTCCTTGGAATTGTTCAATATTAAGTGAATAATCCATATCTTACCTCCATACATTAATATAATAACACAATTATTTTACAACTTACAAAAAGAAATCATTTTTATTACTATGTTTTTATGATAAAATCTATAATATAGGGAGTGATTTTATGGACACTATGAAAAAAATTTATATTGTTGCAATTATTCTAACAATAGCAACATTCGGTTTTGAAATTGCATTTATAAATGAAAACTTAACAACTGCAACTGATGTAGGAAGAATAATATATAGATTACTTACACCATTATTATTATCAACATTCTTATTATCTAGAACTGCTAATATATATGGTAATAGAGATCATATGGGATTAGGATTTATCTTTGCATGTTTATCTTTTATATATACTATTATTTATACAATATTTGTAATAGTTACATATGATGAATCTATTTTAGACGTTGATACTTCTGTTGTAGATTTCTGTGAAAAGATTATGTATTTCTTAATAGCAAATGCTCTTATCTTTGAAGTACCTGCAGTTAATAGTACTCATAAGAAATTCCAATATGCTACTGCAATAGTATTAATAGTATTCTTAGTTGTAATGAAAATATCAGATGTATCACTAAATAGTGCATATACTTCATCTTTTGGATACTATGAATCATTAGAAAGTTCAATAAAATTAGAAATGAGTATCTTATTTATTTGGTTAGCTATGGTAATAATTAATCCAATGTTAAGAATATATTATATTGATAGAGATTATTCAAATGCTAGAGATGTGTATGATTCTAGAGAAACAATTCTTACATCTATGGATTTAGCTAATAAAACAACAACAGAAATGAATAAGCCAGCTACTCCTGCACAAGCTGTACCAGTATCAAATCCTGAACCTGTTAAAGAAGAAACTACTCCAATAGTATTAAAACCTACACCTGAAGACGAACCAGTTCCAGATGCTACTGAATCACATCATGAACCAGTTATTAATAAAAATTATAAACCTGAAGAAATGCCTGCTGCTGAAATACCTACAGTAACTACTGAAACACAAACTGAAAACAAACAATAAAAACTCTTAATAAATAAGAGTTTTTTTATTTTACTAATTTTTTCATTATATCTTCTTTTTTTACATAAATAGATTCATCTATAATTCTTCGTTGTTTCATTGTAAAAAATAATCTAAATACTAGGAAATCTTTTGGTCTATATCTAACACCTAATTTATGTAAATATCTACATGTAAATAACTTACAAGAAATACATTTAATCTTACATCCGTGATCTAAATACTTACACTTTTTACCTTTAGTATAACAACATCCATAAATTACAGGTTTATCAAAGTTATTTCTTTCTAGTTCTCTTCTAGAAATACATCTATTATCAATAAAATTACAGATATTATTACAATTAAATTCTTCATCTAAATAATCACACATATAATCATATATATAATCTATTCTTTCATATCCAGATTTATTATGACAATTTAATAGAAAATCTAATTCTAAAATTAAAGAATTATTATTACTATTAACATCATAATTAACTATATAAATATCTTTAATATCATTTTTATCCATTATTTTTATAATATTTTTATATAAGTTTAAAATTACTTTATCTTTAACACCACTATATAATTTCTTATATTTATTCTTAAAAAAGAATTCACTAGATTCTTCGATATTATCTAAATATTTATTTATTTTTATAATTTCTTCATTCTTATCTAAATATAATAAACTATTATCAATTAATATAATATCTCCATTACCTTTATAATTTAATACATTAATATAATTATTATATTTAGGAACATCTTTATATACTTTTATATTATCTAATACTAAATCTTTATTATTCTTCTTAAAGATTCTATTCTTATCATATAAAAGTGAATATATATATTTATTTAAAAGACTTCTTTTTCCCATGATATCTCCTCTAATAAATTCTAACATAAAAAAGAAAATAGATTAATCTATTTTCATTTTTTTAATTACTCTCTTTTCATCAATTACTTTGGTATTAGCAATTAAATCTGGAATACCTCTACTATCTTTAAGTAATACAATACTTAAACAAATTATAATTAGTAATACATCTTTAGCATAATATAATAAATTATTTACAAATACATAAGTATTTAAACTTAATATAAATGCATTTAAAGATCTTAATACATAATAAATAATATCAAATAATAATATAGATCTAATTAATAATTGTTTATAAGATACTTTCTTTCTTCCATCTTTATTTACTACTTTTAAATGTAATATTTTCTTTCCTAAAGTTTGACCTCCAGTAAATCCTTGGAATAAAACTAAATATAAGATAGATAAAACTATTAGTAATATATATTCATATAAAGAATTTTTATCAACATTATGAGCTAGATTATTTAATTTATCTATATATTCTTCTTTATTAATCTTATGATTATTATAATCATTTACTAAACTAAGACATTCATCATCATAATTCTCTTTTTTTGATATTTCTTTATACTTATTTATATATTCTTCTTCAGTAATATTTCCTTTTTCAATAGCTTTTTTTAAATCATTACATGTTTTTATATCATTTGATTGTTGTTCATCATAATAATTATACTCTTTATAAGTAACTAAATACTCATCATAGTATTTATGATATGACTTATATTGAGGATTTAATATTTGTGTACCTGTAATACAAGTTACCACTAATTGAATTAATAAAAAGTCAAATAAATATGCTAAAACTCTTCTGTAATAATAGCCAAACTTATCCATTACTACCTCCTAATTTTGAAATTGAGAATTATATAATTCAGAATAGAAACCATTTTTACTCAATAGTTCTTCATGTTTTCCTTGCTCGATAATATTACCATCTTTCATAACCAATATTAAATCAGCATTTTTAATAGTAGATAATCTATGAGCAATTATAAAACTTGTTCTTCCTTTAGTTAACTTATCCATTGCTTTTTGAACTAATTCCTCAGTTCTAGTATCAACATTAGATGTTGCTTCATCAAGTATTAAGAATGGAGCATCTTTTATCATACCTCTTGCAATAGTAAGTAATTGTTTTTGTCCTGATGATATAACTTCATTATCTCCAACTCGAGAGTCTAATCCGCCTGGTAATGTCTTAATAAAATGACTAATTCCAACTGTTTCACAAGCTTTCCAAATTTCTTCATCACTTATATTCTTCTTATTAAATCTAATATTATCACGAATAGTACCATCAAACAACCATGTATCTTGTAATACCATTATAAATAAATCATGAATATTTTCTCTTTTCATATCATGAATAGATTTTCCATCTATGATAATATCTCCTTTATTAATATTATAAAATTTCATCAATAGATTAACCATTGTAGTTTTTCCTGCTCCAGTAGGACCTACTATAGCTATTTTTTGACCTGATTTAGCTTTAGCACTAAAATCATTAATAATTATTTTATTTTCATCATATCCAAAAGATACATTTTTAAATTCAATATTTCCTTTAGCATCACTTACTAATACTTTTTCTTTTAATTCAGATTCATCTACTAGTTCTTCTTCTTCTAAAAATTCAAATACTCTTTCAGCAGCTGCTGCAGTAGATTGAAGAGCAGTTAATGCTTGAGCAATTTGAGATAATGGTCTAGTAAATAATCTTATATATATCATAAATGCTACGATAGTACCAAAAGAAGTCATATCATTCATAACTAGTAAGGCACCAACTACACATACAGCAACATATCCAAAGTTACCGATAATTCCCATTATTGGTTGCATTATTCCTGATAAGAATTGACTCTTTCTATTACAATCATATAATTTATCATTTATTCTATCAAACTCTTTTAATGCAGCTTTTTCACCGTTATAAGCTTTAACTACATTATGACCAGAATATATTTCTTCTATATGACCATTAATATTACCTAATTCTTTTTGTCTTTGTACAAAATATTTTTGAGATTTCTTTAATAAGAAAAATGAAAATACAAATCCAAATATACTAGATGCAATTGCTGTTAATGCCATAATCCAGTTAGTTACAAACATCATTACTACTGATCCTAAGAATAAAGTTAAACTTGTTACAAAAGAAGAAATAGAATTATTAAAATTAGAACTTATTGAGTCAACATCATTTGTAACTCTAGATAAAATATCTCCAGTTTCATGAGTATCAAAATATTTTAAAGGTAATTTATTAATCTTTTTACTTATATCAGTTCTTAGATTTTTAGCATATCCATTAGACATATATGCTAATAATAAAGCTTCTATATATCCAAAAATAGAACTCAATATATATATAACTGCTAAAACTAAAGATGCATTTTTTAAATCGTTTTTATCTATTTTTGGTTCTACTATTTCTTTTACAGATGCTGGTAAAGAATCTAATGAATTAAATAATTCATCTGTACTTATATCCTCATCCATTGTTGCTAAAACAGCTAAAACTTGTTGTTGATCTCCAACTGATATTACAGTTCCTTTATAAGTAATATCTCCTTTTAATTCATTACTTACTATTAATCCTGTAACTTCTTTAATTTCATCTG
>CACYBN010000031.1 GCA_902772675.1 uncultured Erysipelotrichaceae bacterium | reverse complement strand
CATCTTCTTTCATACTTAATAAACTATTTCTAAGTTCAATTAATTCTTCTTTTGTCATTGGTTTAGTTTCTTCTTTTTTAGGTTCCTCTACTACTGGAGCTAATACTGGAGTACTACTCACTTCTGTATTCTTCTTAGGAATTATTAAATTATCATTTTTTCTATTTATTAAAGCAGTTACATAATCTTTTATTTCATCACTATTAAAATCTTTTCCTGTTACTTTAAAACTAATAGCTATTTTTTCTTTCTTTTTAAATGGATGTTTAAAATTACCCATAGCTATATTTGCAAAAAAATAACTTTGTTTTTTACCACCATATTTTACTTCAGATTGTAGATCTTCTATATAACCTAATTCTTGTAATTCTTGAAGTCTTTTTAAAGTAAAATAATGACTATCCATTTTATATTCTTCTCCAGGAGTTAAAGCACTCATAGATTTAATAAAATCATTCATAAAATTTTTGGTTTTATCTTTTCTTAAAGCATATTTTATAGAACGGATTATTCCAAATGGATTTTCTACTAATTTATTATGTCTATCTACTTTAAAAGGAATACCTTTTATATCTTTTTTCACAGTTCCATTATAAGCCATTTCTAAAGTTGGAAATAAAAGAGGAATACCTACCAAAGTTAATGGAGGATTTGCTATTAAGACAATCGCTGCTGCTCCTCCTACTAAACCTCCTACTAGTTTAAATATTTGTTTTATATCTTCCATATAATCACCATTTTCAAAATAATTATATCATAATAAATAAAAAAGTCCTTTATACGGACTTTTTATTTGCATTAATTTTACATATAGATATTATTAATAGAATTAAATCTAATACTATAGGAATACCAAAAACAGTAAAGAAAAATAATAAATCTACTTGATATTGATCCCACCATGTATTAGCATCAATTCCTAACATTGGATGTGGATAAGACATATTCATGCATACAAAGATATGAATTATTAAATATATTAATACCAATAGTAATAATATAGATGTAACTATTCTTATTAATTTCCATTGTCTCATATTTACTTTTTCCTATTTATAACTTCTTCAAAATCATATTCTCTAAAAGTTTTATCTGCTTCTAAAAACTCATTTTTAGAAAAAGCACATAATACTACATCTATATTATAATCAGGATAATCTCTAGTAAATTGATTATAAGCACTTATACACTCTTTAGTAGATACTGATACAGGATTAGATAAATTTCCTCCAAAAATACCTGAACTAATTAATGGAAAAGAAATAGAATGAAGATTTTTTTCTTTTAATACTAATAAAGAATTGTAATAAGCATCAAACAATTTATCAAAAGCATCAGGTGTTATAGCAAAATCAGGTCCAACTGCATGAATAATATAACTTGCATTATCTATTTTAAAAGCAGGAGTTATTACTGCATCACCATCTTTTAATGGAGTTCTAATTTTACTACAAGCCTCTTCTAGTTCTTTATAACCAGCTTTAGAAAATATTGCACCACATATTCCTCCACCAACCCATAGTTCTCTATTAGCAGCATTTACTATAGCATCGACATTTTGATCAGCACATGATCCATTTAATAATTCTATTCTACTCATAATAATCACCTATATATTTAAATTATATCACAAAAAAAGAACATATATTATGTTCTATTATTACATATTTTTATAAAAGTTTAATATATTATCTAAAGTATCCATATCTATAGTTTGTTCTGCATCACATAAACTTTCCTTTGGATTATAATGAGTTTCTATTAAAAGACCATCTGCTCCTGCAGCTAAAGCTGCTTTAGACATAGGTTCTACCATATAAGATAAACCACTGGCATGAGACGGATCTATTATAATTTTATAATTAGTATTTTTCTTTATATATGGAATAGCTTGTAAATCTAAAACATTTCTAGTTTCATTAGAATTACCTCTAATTCCTCTTTCACATAAAATTACATTATTATTTCCTTCTCTTTTAATATATTCAGCAGCATTTATCCATTCATTGTAAGTAGCACTCATTCCTCTTTTTAATAATATAGTTGTTTTTGTCTTACCTACTTCTTTTAATAATTCATAATTATACATATTTCTAGTACCTATTTGAATTATATCTATTTTATTTCCATATTTATGTACTTGTTCAATAGTAGTTAACTCTGTAACTATTTTAAGACCTAATTCTTTTTTTATTTTAAGTAACATTTCCATTCCTTCATCTCTTAATCCTTGAAAAGAATCAGGACTAGTTCTCATTTTAAATACACCTGCTCTTAAATATTTAATTCCCTTTTCTTTTAATAAAACTGCTATCTTATATAACTCTTCATAACTACCAAAAGTACATGGTCCAGCAATTATTAATTTATCTTTCATTATATTACTCCTCAATTCCCTTTTGCAGTGCTTATAATAACACAAAATAATAATATTTACATCATATATAACGAAAAAAAGAAGATAAAATCTTCTTTTTATTCACTACTATCATGGATAATTATATATTTAGATATAGTACCTATTTCTACATTATTATCATATAGAATAAAATCTAATCTATAAGTACCTGTAATAATATTATTTTTTAAACTTAAATTTAAATCTATCTCATCTGTAGGTATCTTACTTATATAATATTCATTTAAATTAGTACTTCTCTCCATAGGAGTAGATATATAATTACCTAAATCAACTAAAGTATAAGTTGTATCATATATTTGATTATAATTTCTTCTATACATTTTAATTCTAATATTAGGATTATCTAGTAGAGATTCATATTTTATCTTACCAGTTATTTTATTATTAGTATTATTAATATTAGTTGTAATAGATTCATCATCTATATCTATTTTTAAACCGTAAGTACTATTAATAATTGGTGTAGTTATCTCTTTTACTACAAGATTAGAATTACTATAATATATTCCATCAATTGATCCAAAAGCAGTTATTTCAAATGTATAAGTTCCTGTTGGTAATAAAGCATTTTCTAAATTAACTTTTATTTGATCTTCAATACTACCAACTTTATCTGCGATTTTAATTCTAGCTACTCCATTAATATCAGGATAATATTTAACTCCATTCTCTTCGTAATATAATCCGGTTAAAGTATTTCCACTTAAATAATTACCTTGACTATCTTTAATTTTTATAGATATACCCAATTTATAATCAAAATATTCTGTATTAAATATATTAATTGATCCTTGTTTTAATATCTTAGGTGATACATTTAATGTTAAATTACCATGTTTAGAAACATATAATGGAGTTGAATTTAGACTACCATTTATTTCTAAACTAGTATCTACATTGTCATATAAACTATATTTAAGATTATCACGTTGTACACCTAGAACTGATAATATTGTATTATTACCAGATTTAAGTTCAAAAGATAAATATTTACTTAATTGATTTCCAGTTATTTCAGTATCTTTAAAATCAAATATAAATATAAATTCTTCATCGATAATACCATTACTAGCATAAATACCATTCATTGTAGAATCATTATAATTTACTCCGATTCCATCTGTACCCATACTCTTAAATAATGATAAGTCATATGTAGTTTCTCCATAATTATTTATATTAGAAACTGCAGTATTATAATCACTATTAGATACTATGTAATAGTAATAAGAATTAGTCTTTTTATCTATCATAGTAATTTTAGTATCTTTAGGTAGTGCATAAGTACTTGTTAAAGTTCTATGACAAGTTCCAGATGTACATTTTTTATTATAAAAATTATCATCATTTATAAATAGCGAAAAATATGAACTAAATTTAGATTTATCAGTAATATTAGTTGCAGTAGATGGGAATAATTCATATTTATCTCCCGGTGTCATAGCACCTTCATAATACGTATCATCATATAAATCTGTAGATAGATTAACATTTATAACTACTCTTTTTGTTTCACTTTCAAGAGCATTTTTCTTTTCTATTGCCATCATTTGAATAACAACAGTTCCTAATTCTTTATCAACAGTTAAATTTTTAGAATGATATAACTGGAATAACATAGATGGTACATCATAAGTATTATCTCCGACATAATAACTTGTTCCTTTATATGTAGAACCTTGACTCACAAAATTTGTTTTACCATTTGTTAACCATCCAGTATTAGATGATGACATAGTTATTGCAAAATTATTATTAGCTTCTTCTTCAGATGATGCTATCTTAGATATTTCATTAGGTTCTTTTAAAGATACTCCACTTTCTAATCCTGATGAATCAAATCCTAAAATTTGGAATGATGTATTAGGATTAGAGAATTCTATAAATGATAATTCTAAACTTCCTAAAGTTGAATATTTAGATGCTACTAAATCTATATTATATTCAATAACAGCTTCTCCTATTATCCACATATAATATGTAGATGATTCTGGAGTTGGTTTAATATAATCAACTTTATTTAAAGTAGATGTATCATCACCATCTTGGAAGTTACTATAGAATCCATCTACTTCAGTATTATGATTATTATTATGTAATCCTAAAACATAACTACCTTTAGTAGGTAAATCTCCTAAATTTAAAGTAGATCCATATCCTATATTCTTTTTATATATTCCAAGATTTAAATTATTACCTCCAGCATGTTTATACATTCCAAAGAAAGTCATTCCACTAACTTCACCATAATCAGTTACTTGTTGGTCTAGTGCAATATTAATATTTTTTCCTTCGAAAACATATAATCTATTATCAACATTTTTTGTAACTTGTTTAGTTTCTTCATCAATAGTAACTGCAGCTTTATTACCATCGCTATCTAAACTTTCAAACTTTTCTAATAAGTTAGTACCTTGCTCTAAGAATAAACTAGAATTATTAGTTAGTTTTAAATCCTCTATTCTACTTAAAGAGAATAATACATCTGAATATTCATTAGTTCTATCTTTTTGACCAATCAATAAAATATTAGAATTATCTATTGTTAAAATTTCAGTTCTTTGAATAGATAAGTTTCTATGTGGATTATCAAAACTACCATAATTCTTTATAGTTATATAACTATATCCATCACTTCGAGAAGCATCTCCTGATCCAAATATTGATCCATATAAATTAAGATTAGAATATCCACTTCCATCGATAAGAATATCTATTCCTTTAGTTACACTAATAGCATCATAGTCGAATATTTCAGAACCAGCTGCATTAGCTTCTCCTCCACCAAAGATAGTTCCATTTATAGTTATATCTGATACAGTATTATTTAAAGTATTGTAATTACTTTTAGCTGTAATAGCATTTTTACCTATTCTAACTTCTGCTATTCCATTTATTACAGAAGTATTAGCTCCTCCATAGACATTTCCATAGATTGTACCACCTGCTATATTAACAACAGAATTAGATGTAAATCCAGATAATCCAGTTTGGGCTGCATTTCCTCCTCCAAATACTGATGAATTAATCAAATTAGTATTAGATTCAGTACCAATTATTGAATTACCACCTATTTCAATTACTGTATCTCCTAAAACAGTAGCACTGGCACCATTTCCTCCAGCATAACAACTTCCTTTTACTCTTCCATTTTCTATATTTACATAAGTAGAAGAACTAACAACACCATAGTTACCTCCCCCATATAAATTAGTATTTATTACTCCACCATTTATATCAACATTAGTACTTACTGAAGAAGCCATATTTCCTCCTCCATATAAAGTACCTATAGTTCCATTATTAACTATAATATTAGTATTACCTACATCAGCAAGATTTCCTCCTCCATAGGCATAACTAATATTACCTCCAGCTATACCAATATTAGTTTCATCAATTAATCCAGAGTTATTAGAACCACCATAAACATTAGTTATATTACCATTTACTATATTAACATTAGATTCATTTGCTCCAGCACTATTACCTCCTCCATATAAATTAGTAATAGTACCATTTTGAACATTAACTAATATCTTACCAGTGTCAGCTTTATTTCCACCACCATAAATATTAGTACTTGTTCCATTAATATAATCTATAGTTGTATCAGTAGTTGTTCCTCCTAAATTATTTCCACCATATATATTAGTAGTTGTACCATTATTATGAGTTATTAAAACTTTACTTACAGTACCTGATGAATCAGATCCACCATAGATATTATTTACTGTAAGACCATTTTGAATAATTTTAACACCTAAGGAACTATCTAAAATTGAAGCTGATTTTCCACCACCAAAGACATTTTTAGCAGTACCATTATTTAAAGTAATATTTGTACTATCACTATCAACATTATTACCACCACCATAGATACTATTAACTATAGTCCCATTATCGATAGTAATATTAGAAGTACCAAAATTACCTCCTAAATTATTTCCACCATAGATGTTACCGACTTTAGAAGTACCTGATATTTTTATATTAGAAGTTTTTACATCTCCAGAATTATTAGAACCACCATAAATAGATGAATTAACTATACCAGCACTCATATTAATATTAGTATTATTTACAGAAGATTCATTTCCTCCTCCAAAAATATTACCAATAGTACCACCAGTTATATTTATAGTATCAGTAGTAGTTACAGTTCCGTTTAAGTCATGTCCTCCGAAAATATTTCCCATTGATCCATTACTTACATTAACTGTTATATTTCCATATGTATGAGGTTCATCAGAACTACTTCCCATACCTCCACCAAAAACATTTTTAGTAATAACTCCGCCTTTAACATTAACAACAGTATTTCCAGTATGAGAATTTCCATTAGAAAGTCCATTTACAGTACCAAAAGCACTTCCACCATAAATAGAATTATTAACTTTACCATCACTTACTTCTACTAGAACATTACCTCTTACTCCAGTATCTGCTCCATATCCTCCACCAAAGACATTTTTTACATTTCCACCTTTGATATATACATTAGAAGAACCATATATATCACCAGATATATTACTTCCTCCATATATAGAATCTTTTACTGAACCATCAATAAGTTCTATAGTAGATTCAATAGTTACACTACTAGTTCCTCCACCATTATTGTTTCCTGCTCCAAAGATGGAACCATTTATAGTACCACCTTGTATCTTTATACTAGATTTTACATTACCTTCTGCATTATAACCAACAGTACCATAGTTACCACCAGCATAAACATTATTTAAAATTTTAGCATTACCATCAATAATAATATATGAATTATTAGCAGTTCCTATATAATCATATCCTGATTTACCATTACCTATTCCAAATACTGAACCAACTTCTGATTCATATCTTTCAGGACTTCCACTTACACCTATAGTAGTATTACCACCTATATATAAATAAGTATCTCCATTTAATATTCCTCTAGCATTAGTTCCAGTTGCATTACCTGTTCCATACATATATCCATTAGATCCACCAAATACTGAATTATTAACAGTTCCTCCAGTTATTTGTAAGATACGATTAGAATAAGATGTAAGATATGCTCCTCCTCCAAAGATAGTATTTATCTCTCCACCTTTGACATAGATATAAGCACCATTTTTATTAGCTAAATTAGAGCTAGGTCCAGGTCCACCATTAATACCATGGATATAACCCCCCTCTACTATTAAAGCCATAGGACTTGAAACGACTCCACTTGAGTTAGAAGTAGCATATATACCTAAAGTATATCCAGTAATACTTCCTTCAGATCCATATTTTCCACTTTTAACTATTGTATAAAAATGAACATCATTTGAACTACCATAATTTATAGTAGTACCTCTATTTCCATATAAAGTAGCATATATATCTAGATTAGAATTATCATTTCTAACTCTATCATAATCACAACCATAAGTACCTCTAATATCATAATTAGATAAAGTAACTCCACTTCTTATTCCTCCAGTAGTAGCAAAACTATAAACACCAGATTCTACTATTAAACGATATCTAGGAGATTCATCATTAGTATTAGCAGTACCTACTACCATACGAGCATTAACATAATCATCATTTTGAGTTAATCCTCTACCTATTTTTAAATTATTACTATTTCCATATATTAATCCACCAGTACTATTATTATTAGAAGAAATTGCACTAGTAGTTTTATTAATAGTACTATAAAGTCTAATATATTCTATTCTTGTATCATTTAATGCTCTAATATAAGTATTAGTTCCATACCATCCAGTACTATAACTTAATCTTAAATATGAATTATTTCTACTATCAGTTTCATTATAATAACTAGTTAATGTAAATGGTTTTGTATCAGTCCATGTAGTTGTAACATTAGAATCTAAATAAACTATATTAGTATCTCTTGTAGTTAAATAATAATAAGTATTAGATAAATTATAAATATGATTTTCATTAAATAATATTTTATGATAAACATTACATCCACCAGTAGTTGTACAACTACCAGTAGCTTTTTCTCCACTAGAATTATAAAATCCATTTATACTAGATCCTCTTTCGATATGAACTAATTGATAAAAATTAGCCATATTCATATTGATATAATTAGAATCATGTCTAGTAATTTTTTCTTCTCTAGTAACAGTGGCATTAGTAAGTGTCATTCTTCTATTTACTAAAGTGTAGAAAGTAGCATCTTCTGAAACAACATCACTATCTAATTTTTCATATACAGTACATCCATTTCTAGAATTACAATATCCGTATAATTCATCACCAGTTGCATCATAATATCCATATTGGTAATCATATCTATCAAGTGTTACACGAGTATAAAGTCCATTTGGATAATCATCTAAATTAACATGATATATATATTCAACATCTTTAGTATGTAATTCATGTATTCCAGCAGTTTTTAAATTATCTAGTGCATTATCAATACTTTGATTATTATCAGAAGTTCTTGCCATATCTGCATTAACCCATGAAGATCTAAGAGAAACTACTTGAAAATCTTTGCTAGGATCTACATCTATAACAGCATGATATGTATATAAATCTTTATCTAAATAAACTTCAATATTTGAATTATCTGAATACCATCCATTAAAAGCCATACCATTAGGTCTACCCGAAAAAGGATTATCTATAAGTTCAATATCTAATTTATTAGTAGATGGATTATAACTATAATATTTATAATATACAAATTTAGTTTGAGACTCTCCTGATTCATAAGATACTTTAGCATTATGAATAGTAGAATTATTATTACCTAAACTAACACTATCATATATAATTTCTACTTTTGTAAGATTAGAATTTGTATATAAGTTTTTATTTAATTGAGTTGGAGTAGTTCCATTATTATTAGTAGTATAATTTAGACCCATATAATAATTATAATCAGCATCTAAATCATTTACATAAACAACTCCATTTTCAACTCCTGATTTATGAACAGGAATAAAACTTGCTCCACTAGTTTCTGTATAAGTATAAGTAGGAGTAGTTGGTTCTTCTTCCTCTTTAGGAATACTATTTAGACTAAATTCTCCTCCCTCTACTACTATTTCATAATCACTAGTTTTATAATTTTTTAGAATATTATTATCTATTTCAATATTATTATTATCAACAGTATATGTTTTTAAATTAGTTATATCAGTATTATTATTATTCTTAATTAAATCGCATCCATTATCTTTTACTAACGTACTATTAATAACTGTTTGATTAGAACTATTAATAAATTCACTAATTAGTTCACTATCAATATTATTATAATTAGAATAAACTATTACTTTATCTATTGTAGAAGATGTATCACTATATAAGAATCCTGATACTGATTGAAACTCTTCATTTTCAGAATCTACTTCAATAGTACTTTCTACTATTAAAAATGAATAATTACTATTAGATGAATTTAAAGCTAGAACTCCTCCTGTTTCTCCATCAATATTTACTTGAAGAGAATCTAATTCTAAATTCTTAATAGTGGCTCCATTTAAATTTTTAAACATCGAATTAGTTATATTAGCTTTTGTAATATAATTATAATTACCATCTATTACTCCACTAAAAGAAACTTCATTGTTTATAGAAATATCATAATTGTTATAATCAAAACTATTAGTTATTTTATAATATTTATCAGCATAGACAGAAGCATCACTAGATTCCATTAAAGTTTTAAAATAAGCATAATCTCCTGCACTAGCAATAATATAAGGATTTGTTTCACTACCATTACCACCAGCAAATTCAGTAGATACTACTCCATCCCAAGCACTAGAAGAAACTTTACTAGTCAATGTAGCAATAATTCTCCATGCCAAAAGAATGGTAATCAATATACCAAAGACTATATATATTTCTTTTCTTAGTCTAAATCTCTTTTGCATACTGGTATCCTTCCTCTATTATTCCATCATAATTATATCATAGATATAAAATTATATATATTACAAAGAAAAAAAATGTGATTTAAAAATCACATTTTTTCTACTTCTAACATAAAATCTATATCATTAAGTTTAATACTTGATCTTAGTATATTTTCATATATTAATATCTTATTAATATCCATAATTGTATTTTCAACATTATCTACTTCTAAATCATTAACACTAATATTAATATTATCTATATGATATCTATCTACGATTAATTCTTTAATTTGTTTTTCATCTAATAAAACAATATTATCTAATAGTTCAAATCTATTACTTAAAATATCTTTATTTAAATTTCTAAATAGATTTTCTATTTCATCAAAACTTAATTCTTCTCTATTTTCTTTTGTTTTATTATAAAAATATATAAAATTACCAGTAATAAATTTAAAAACAGTTAAAATTGTACTATCTTTTTGAATTTGTTTATATATTAAATCATTAAATCTAATATTATCTAATTCATCATATTTAGTTATTAATTCTTTTAATACTTCTTTGTATTCAAATAAATCATCTTCTGAATTATTATCCTTTTTAAAATGGAATAATCCTCTTTTAGTAGGAGCTTTATTTAAACTAATTAACTTATTACTAAGTTTATCTATCTCTTTAGTAAGAGTATCTAAACTTCCTTTATAAGTTTCTTTTTCTTCAATTCTAGTTCTCATATCTTTAAGTAAATAATTATATTTAATTATCATATTATATTCATTTAAAGATCTATATAATTTAACAGCATTCTCATAAGAGAAATTATCACCAAAATAAGTATTCTTCTTTTTATTAATAGTAGTCTCATTATAGTCATTTAAAGAATATTCTTTACTCATAAACTTGTTATATATTAAATATTGATCACTACTTTTTATTAGATCGATTTCTAGAGATAAAGAAATAATATTATCATTTATTTCTTTTATATTATTATTTTTTAAGTAATCATTATATTTATCATTATAGAATTTATCTATTTCTTTTTTATTTTTTAAATATATTTCTTTAAAACTAATTTCAATTGTTTTTAATAATTCAGGATATTTCCAATATATTTTTTCAAACTTTTCTTTTAATATTTTTTCATCACTATTATTTAAAAGTTCTTCAATATATAATTTTACATTATCATTATAATCAAACATTGAACTAGTTATTTCTACTCCAACATTTTTAAAATTATTAATTAATTTTCTAATACAATCATTAACTTTTGGCAAGTCATCTTTACAACTAATCATTTTAGATAAATAATAATCTAATTCTAGTTTTTCATAAGATGTATTATATTCATTTATTAGAGTATTTATCAAATTATTTAATTCTGTTTCTTTTTCTTGTATAACTTCATTTTCAGATACACTAGAAATTACAGTTTTTCTTCTTTCTATTTCTTTATTAATTAAATCTAAAAGTTTATTATTAAATAATTCTTCAGAAGATATATATTCACTTTTTTTCTTTCTATTTTCTTTATTATTAGTTGGCATTACATCTAAAACATTTTTAAACTCTTCATATTTTTCAATTAAAGCTTCTTTCATTCTGAATTCTCCTCAGTTAATTTGTTCTTTTCAGCTTCAAGCATATCTTTATGTTCCATAGCTAGTCTATATATATCAATTAATTCTTCGTTTGTAATGTCTTTTAAATGTTCCATAATAACTCACCCACTATAAAATAATATTATCATAATTAATTAAAAAATAAAATAAAAAGGAGTTTTTAAACTCCTTTATTTATTATTAACTTGTAGCAGTTGTAAATGATACGTTGAATGATATATCAGTACCTGTAGCATTGTTTTCACAGTCGATATCTTGTCCTTCAACCCACATATAAATACGAACTTTAGTAACTCCTGCTTCTAAAGTAACAAAGTTACTATTATCAGCATTTCCTTCAGCTGTTTTAATTGCTGGATTCATAGTAGTTCCATATGCAGCTTCAGTTCCAGTTCCTACTACTGTATTTTTTAAGTTACCAGCAGTAAATTCTTGATTAAGTCCACGATATGTAGTTGCTGCACTTGTAGATGCAGTTACACCATATTCGTTAGCTACGATTAATGCTTGTGGTGTATGAGATGTATAATTTGGTTCCCATATAATTGCACTTGTAGATCCAGAATTATTTAAAGCTATTAAACTATCAACTGAATCAGTTGTTGCACCATGTCCAAGAATAACAAATCCTACACGAGCACTATTCTTAAGTCCTTTATCAGTTGTTTCACTTGATGTTCCTGGTATTGTAACAGCTTTATGAGATACATTTGATGTTCCTGCTAAAAATACTTGTTGAGTAGTATCAGTCTTTAAGAATACATCAAAAGCTATATAATAACCATTTGTTCCAGCAGTATCTGTTTGTTTTGTAGAAGTAATTATATAATCACCTGTATCATTATCATTACCAATAGTACCTAAATACATATTCATTCTACCATTAGTAACAGTTCCATCACTTGAAACAGCTGTAACAGATGCAGGTACTTGATTAACTGCACCACTATAAGCATTTTCTGTTATGTCAGTATTTGTAATAACTGATTTCCATGAAACAGCATCTGTTGATATTTGAAGACCATTACTTGCTTCTACTTGTAAATCAAGAGCTTGAATTGTAACAATTTGGTTTGCAGTAAACCATGCGTATGTT
>CACYBN010000030.1 GCA_902772675.1 uncultured Erysipelotrichaceae bacterium | reverse complement strand
ATTCCCAAATCCAGAAAATAAAGTATCTTCACTGGTAAATTCTACTAGTATTTTTTTGTACTTAGTATTTAATACTCCTATAGCACTATTTTCATATTTCTCACATTCTTTTTCATCATCAAAGACTGTGCCATCAACTGCTTGATATTTTGTAGTATATACTACTTCAGATTCATAAATTTTTTTCATCTTTCTTAGATAATTCTTTAATTCTCATTTCTAGATTTACTATTATGTTATCAATAGTTTTACCAGAATATTCATTCATAATACCTCTTAAAACGGTTACCCATTCTTTAAATTTATTGCATGTATTCATAGCAAAGACTAATTATACCACATATTATTACAGCTAAAACAAATGCAAATAATATCTTAAAAAGTCTAAGACATCCTTGTTGATCTTCCTCTGGGAAGTCACAATAATCAAATTCAGGATCGTTTTCCATCTATCAAATAATTCATAGTTGATTCAAGTAATTCAAATGCAAAATCCCTCATTTCTGAGACGGAATCAAATTCTATAATATGACCATTATTATTGTCTATAAAACTAAATGTTTTATCATCAATGATTTCAATTTTATGATTTACTTTCATATTCTAATAACGTTATAAACCCACATTACATCGGAAAAATCTACATATATTTGGGAATTTCCATTCTTTTCTACTCTAAGTCTTAAATGGCCTCTATCATAATCTTGATCTATGATAGTAAATCTCATTTGATTTCCTTGAGAGCTGTCAGTATAAGAACCATCATACTCTGTGATTCTATATATCTGTGTTCTATTACTGTAAATAATAATTAAAGAGGCATCTAAATCCATTTTTACTTGGATAGATACAGGTTGCCAATCAGACCACTCTTCCCAGGCATATCCATTATGATATCGGATAGCGAGTTCAGTGGCTTTAAAATTATATGTTTGAGCTGATAATGCTCCACATATAAGTGTAAAAATACTAAGAATTAAAAATTTTCTCATAGTGTAATTATAAATTCGTATGTATCACTAACATATTTTCCAGTAGCTCTCACTCTAGTTCCAACAGGTAATTTCCATTTAATCATTAGCCTTTTCAATGCTTTAATTGTTTTACAAAAAGCAGTTGAAGAAGTCCAATCTGAAATAACAAATTCATCTGAAAAATCCCATGAATTATGATTTTCATGGTACCACATAAACCCGTTTGGAATATAAACATCAATAAACCATCGTTTTGTTTTAAATGGAGTATTAAAATAATAAATAGGATGTTTTACACATTTAAAATGTTTTCCTACCACATATTCTCTATTTGTATAAGGTGTAGCATATAATTCTCCATCTTTAATTTTCTGATAATCAGATTTTTCTAAATTAGGCATTGTGACTACACCATCTATAACTTTAAAATCGTCTTCAGATAACCATGTATAGAAATCCTTATTCTCTTCTGTCCTATTTGTTACACATTCATATGCTTCATCAATCTTTTCTTGTGACCAATGACCATAATTAAGCATTAATTCCTTTTGAACGAAATCAAAAGGACAGTTCCTTATTATATAAGCATCTACATAATAAGGACAGTTACAAACAGGCCTTTCTCCTTCTTTCCAATTTTCTTTAGAATAAGAAAATATAAATTCAGTTAATGGTATTTTAACCCCATATTTATCCTCTAAAAGGGGTTGTTCTTTACACCATTCTTTAAATTGAGAATATTCTTCCCAATTATTTAGATAAATTTTGTCTATCGCTGCCATATAATCTTTTATAGAAATCATCAACTAATTCTTTTAATTCATTTCCATCAGACACTGCCCAGTATCCAGAATCATAACTATCATCAGTGCTTCTTCCAGTTTTTATTTTAACATAAAAACCATCTCTAAGCTGCTCTGAAAGTCCTACTGAACATTGACATTCTGTTTCCAAAGTAATAGTTTGAACTTTTTCACTATCCATGTCATCTGGTTGAATATATGTTATGGACATTTTTTCAATACCCACATGACATTCTCCATTTGATTCCATTGTTAATTTTTCAAGATCATCAGGATAATTAATTGGTACTACTTTCATATTCTTTAAATAAAATATTTGTAATCACATCAATATTCATCATTATTTGTTCATGGATATCTAACTTATAATCATTCTTACGAACAGGCCACCCATGACAAATCATTTCATATTCACATCTAGACCAAAATCTATATTGTGACTTGCGTTCTATAAACTCTTTAAACTCTTCAAAAGTTTTAGGTTTTTCCTTCTTTTCCTTATAGCATTCACGGAAATAAGGAAGAACATCATAATGCTCTAAAGCATCGTGATTAAAATCCCAATGCAGTACATAAAAAGTATTCATTACCTTAATTCTTTAATATCTCTACCAATAGAATATCTTAATCCAGCTCTAAAAACTACTTCAGCCGTATAAGGACATTTACCATTTTCATCAATCAGTCCGAGATCTTTAAGCATATCTTCTATTTCGCCCATTGTTAGTTCTGATATGATAATTGTTCTATTCTTTTTGAGCTCAGGGAAGATATATTCAATCGTTTCCTTATCGTAAGACCCCGATTCCAAAGCTTCTTTTGCCAATTCTAATCTCTTTTTATAATTCATAACTATCTTCAAATACTTTATAATACCAATACTACTTTTTTAGAAAGATTCTAACAATCCTTCTTTTTTAAGTTTCTCAAGCATTGCTGTTAACAATTCAATAGGGCCTCCAGCCATCCAGAAGATGACCTTACCACTACCTTCTCCCTCACCCTCATAGAATGCCATGTAGGCAATGGTCTTCTTGAGGACAAAGTGATAGTCAATACCATCCACGGTAATACAAGAGGGCATCTTTTGGAGAAGGTCTAAGAGGGTGTCATTCTTGCAAGTTTTTTCAAAATTATCATGAATTCTTTGTTTGAGTGACTTCAGCCAGTCAACACAATCATCAAGAGCTTCTGTGCTTGCATAATGGGCTTTAGCGGTATTAAGAAAATAGATAATATCAT
>CACYBN010000029.1 GCA_902772675.1 uncultured Erysipelotrichaceae bacterium | reverse complement strand
AGTGGTAGTGGTGGAGAGTTCTATTCTATATCTACTAATAAAGGAAGAATAGATGATCCAGAAACTGGAGGAGTTTTCTATTGGAATTTATTAGATGAAAATTTCTTCAATAACTATTATCCTGAATATTTTGAAAATTTAGCTAAAAAAGGTAATTATAAAGAAGTTTATTATGATGCTGCTAATGAAATGATAGATTATATTTACTTATATAGAGATGCTTTAAAAACTCTAGATCAATATGATTGTAATTATGGTAATACTAGTTTAGAAACTGTTTATCAAGAATGTGAAAAAGTTAAAGTAGTAGGTAAATATGCTGGTGAATATTCTCTAGAAGAATATGTTGCTGGTGTAATTGAAGCAGAGTGTACTCCTAGTTATGCAGCTTCTCCATTAAGTGGTGGATTAACTGCAAATAAAGATGTTATTAAAGAAGCGGAAAAAGCTTTTTCAGTAGCAGTTAGATCTTATACTATAGCGCATACTAATGGTTGTAAGGGTACTATTATAAATAGTTCTGCTAACCAGAATTTTAAGCCACCGACAGATCCTTTTGTTAAAGAAATAGTTAATGAAACAAAAGGTCAGGTAATGTATAAAGATAGTAAGGTTGTCTTAACTATGTATGATTCATTTAAATATAATAGTTGTAATGGATCTACTTGTGATGGTACTTATAAAAGATTACCATCAGATAATACTCATACTGTATCTTTACCTGCTGCATGGAGGAGTTATTATGCTGGTGGTCATGGTAATGGTATGACTCAATGGGGTAATGTTTATTTAGCAACTCAAAAGAAAAAATATACTGAAATACTAGAATATTTTTATGATGCTAAATTAGGTCAATTAAATGGAACAACATCATCTTCATCATCATCATCTGGTAGTAATAATTGTTCTGGTTCAAGTAATAATCCCGGAACTAAAAATATTATTATAGGTGACTCTAGATTTGTTGGTATGTGTGCTCAAATAGCTCAAGGTGGAGATTATTCTAAGTGTACTTTTAATGGTGGAACTCCATTTAATAGTGGTGATGATATTTATATTGCAAAGAGTTCTATGGCATATACATGGATGGTAGATACTGCTTTACCAGCTGTTAAAGCTATAATAGATGCTAATCCAAATACTAGATATAATATATATACAAATATGGGAGCAAATGATTTAGCTTATATTGATCCAAATAAATATATTACTAAATATAATGAATTAGCAGCAGGTGACTGGAAAAATCAAAATGTAATTGTTGTATCTGTTAATCCTGTTGATGAAAGTAAATATAGTGAATTTTCTAATGCTAGAGTTCAAACTTTTAATAATGCAATTAAAGGTGGTTTATCAGGAAGCAATATTAAATATTGTGATACATATTCTAAAGCAATAGTAGGACTAAGTACTGCATCAGATGGACTTCATTTTAATACTAGTACAAGTAAAGTTATATATGATGCTATGATGGCTTGTAAGTAGGTGATTTCAATGAAAAAAAAGATATTTATATTGATAGTAATGGTCTTTCTATTAACAGGATGTACTAATAACTATAATGTAAGATTGATGTTTGATGGTTCTATAAAAGAAGAATCTAATATTAGAGCTGAATCTGAAACTTTAATAGGGGATAAAAAAATTACTGATTCTAATAAAGAAGAGATTGTTGAAATATTAAAATCAGTTAAAGATGTATTAGGAATAGATGTTAATTTAGAAAAAGTTAAATATAATGAAGATTCTATTGAATATAATTTAAAAGATAATTATTCTTCTTTTGAAGATTATAAAACTAATTCCCAAATAGTAGGATTGATATTTAAAGATATAGAAAGAAATAGAAAAGGGAATTCTGTAGAAATTAAAAGTATTAAAAGTGATTATGATATAAATGATGAATATAAGAATAGTGTTATTAGTATTGATTTACCATATAAAGTAATTGATTCTAATGCAGATCAAGTTGATGGAAGAACTTATATTTGGAATTTAGATGATGATTTTGATGGAATATATTTAAAATATAATAGATTATTATTTAGTACTTATAATCCAATTACTTTATTGGAATATACTACTATAAATACATTATTAACTGTAATTGCTATTCTAATACTTGTAGTTGCAGCTATAATATTTATTAAAAAAGCGATTTTTAATATTAAAGGATTAATAAATGAATCTAGATAAAATAAGAGATTTTAAAGATTGTATTATTTTATAATTTTGTTATAATATAAGTGGATTTATTTTGAAAGGAAGGGGTTCATGTGAAGTTTAGATTTAGAGCAGACCCACAGGACGTATTAATATTTATAGTATTTGCTATTTTTCTATTGTTAATAATTGCCTTAGCTGTAGTAAATTTAGCATATTTATCAAGTGAAGGTACTTTATATGGAATTAATCCACTTCCTGCTTTTGGACCTAATTACATTGGAGCTACTATATTCTTTTATATAGTTAGTTTAATTGGTTT
>CACYBN010000028.1 GCA_902772675.1 uncultured Erysipelotrichaceae bacterium | reverse complement strand
TGATAAATCTAGATTTGGAGGTCATCCATGGGAAATAATGCCTGCTCATTCTTTTGCTAGAGTTAATTTGTGTGTAGCTCACGATGAAAAAGGTTATTTTCTATTTTTAGATGGTTCTAGAGTATTAAGAAATGTAGAAATAGCAAAGATATACTTAATGTTTAAAAAACATAATATTCCTTTAGAAATATATAGTGTTGATACTATAAAAAAATCTCTCGAAGGGACAGATTATATAGGAATAGTCCCTAGAGAAATAATGCCTATTTATTGTGAGGGATATTTTAAAGAATATAATCCAGTAGAATTTACTCATTTAAAAGATGATAAAATGTTAGATTATATAAAATGGGAACCTCTCGAAGAAATAAAACTAAAAGGGAAGGTTAGAAGTAAAAAAAATAATGATAAGAGGTGATGAAAGTGGAAACTTATTTAGGGTTATCAAGGAAATATTCAGAAATAATGAAAGATTTATTAGAAGCCTCGAGAATAAAATATTCTTTTAATGATATTATGAATTCAAATGAAACTAGATTATCTTTTTTAAATGAATTATTTATAAACATAGAAGAAGATAATTTGAGTGATGAATGTTTAGAACTATTTGAAAATAATATTGACTTTCTACACAAATTTATAAATGGTGAAGTTGAATCTGAGATAAGTGTTCCATATGAATTTTTTGATGATATGGATGAATTTTCGATTATACCCACACAAGAGGATCTTAAACTTTTGTTTAAATTAGTTGAAATTAATACTAAAATATTTCAAACATATTATGACAATAAGAAATTTTATTTAATATTACCAGATAATAGTTTTAACATGAATATGGGTAGAATTTTAGAAATAAAATATAGAAATATAGCGCATTTATTAGGCTTAAATGATAGTGATCCTGAGGAATCTGAGAATAAAAACAGACTACTTAAACACTTTAAGAAAGTTTTCTCTGATTTTGAAAAATATGGAAAAGAAGATTCTACAAAACTATTGAATATAATATTAAGTGAAGAAGGCCAAAATGAAATGCTCAGGATAAATAAGTTAACGCTTGATTTTGTCGAAAAAGATAAAAAGAAGTATCCAAAATCCTATGATGAAAATGGCAGATGTAAAGACATGAAAAAGTTTATTAAAAGGTTTAAGGAAGAGTATAAAGATGAAGAATTAGGTTTTCCTACCATAAAATTTAGTAAATATATAACAAAATGTATTAATAGTTTAAATTTTATTAGTATGGCTAATATAACACAAATGATATTAGATTATAATGCACCTCGTGATCCTAACAATAAAGAAAAAAAAGTAGAACAAGATGAAAAGGATATATTTTTAGTAAATGTTTCTTATAAAAAACTGAGTAAATTAATAAAAGAGTACGAAAAGATAATGAGTGATGTAGAAAGTGAATTACTTAGCTATAAAGAGGGAAAAGAATCGGGTAAGCTAATAGAATACTTAGAAGAATTTGATATAAAAGGGAAAGAAAGAGAAGCATTATTAAATTTAATTCAAACATATGATTTTGTTGGCAAACATAATATTAAATCTAATGAACAAGCATATATTAATGCAAAAAAATCGATAATTGATCATATTGGAAGAAAATTTGAAAGAGAAATTCATTTAATAGGTTTTGGAACTGACTTTGAGAAAGATGAAGAAGAAATAAAAATAACAGAATTAACCGAGCCAACTGTAAATTTTTCACATTGTGATACATCAATATCAATAAATGTTGGTGAATTAGTTGATAAGTATTATAAAAATGGAAGACCATTTTTCTTAGATAAAATAGGAGACTCAGAAGGAGGATATTTAAGAGTATCTAATCCAGTTGAAGAAGAGGAATATAATAAGCAAATGCACATATCGTCTTCGTTAGAAAAAATAAGAGAAGAGTTTAACAAAAAATATGATGAATATCAAAATAGTAAAAAGAAAAATAGATAATCAAAACTAAATATCTTTTTTCTTTTTTTTCTTATGGAAAAATATCTTCTTAAATGTTATACTATAATTGTATAGTAGGACACTATAACTAAAGCTTGATATTTCACTAGAGTTATACTATAATATTGGGGATTTTGTTAAGGGGATCAAGTAGTATGAAGAAAGATCTAATGAAGATTATTAAATATATTTTTATTGGTGCAATTCTCGTGGCAGTATGTGTACTGCCTGCTCTTTACGCATGGATAAATATTTATGCTAACAAAGATCCTTATTCTAATACTAGTAATATTCCTGTTGCAGTATCTTCATATGATAAAGGTACTTATCTTGATGGTAAACATATTAATAGTGCCGAAGATGTAATGGATAATTTAAAAAATAATAAAAGTTTAGATTTTAAAGTAATTAAAAGCCCTGATAATGCTAAAGAAGGAGTTAAATCTGGTAAGTATTATGCTGCGATAATCTTTGAAGATGGCTTTACTGATAATATGTATAATATGGATAAATCCATGGATAATGATAAAGCAAAGGTTACTTATTATACAAATACTAAGAAAAATTCAGTAGCATCTAAAATCACTGATACAGCAGCTGAAAATGTACTTGATTCTATTAATAATAAATATATAGAAACTATTTTTAGTACGTTTTTTAATGATTCTAAAGATTTAAATGATGAGTTTAAAGATAAAGATGCTGTAAATACTGCAGTTAAAGAACTTACTAAGTTAAGAAATAATCTTAATGATTACGATAAAACTGTTAAATTGTTTTTAGATAGTAGTTCTTCTTTAAATAAATCTATTTCAAATACTAAAAAAGATTTTAATAGTGACAAAGTAAATGGTAAAAAAAATATTGATAATGCTAAAGA